>CAZRMG010000058.1:0-1319 GCA_964601095.1 uncultured Melioribacteraceae bacterium
CGCCTATAACAATCAACGTTCCGTAAATCAATGCACGCGGAACATTTTTCTGTGCGTTCTTAACTTCACCTGAAACAAATGTTACATTGTTCCAAGCATCGTATGCCCAAAATGCCCCGGCAAATGAAAGTCCTATTAAGCTTAATAAATTTGTTGTTGTTTGTTGCGGAATTGAAAAGCCGGAATAAACATTTGATAAACTTCCGTTACCGAAACCGAGTAAAAGAAATGATATTAATAGTATTGAAAATATTTTTACGTATGTAACAACTGTTTGCACTCTTCCGCCGAAAACCACGCCTATATAATTCACACCGGTTAAAAAAATTGTACAAAGAATTGCAACTGCTTTCGTTCCGAAATCCGCAAGCGGATAAATATTTCCAACCAAAGGCATATAAAAAGAAAAATTAGAAATTGATTCCGGAAGAAGAGGGTATTTAATAAAATAGCCGACGTATTCAGCGAACGCGTATGCAATTGCTGCTTGACTTCCTGTTTGAATAACAGCAAGTATCGACCATCCGTAAAGATAAGATGTAAAGTCCCCGTACATTTTTCTAAAGTAAACATATTGCCCGCCGGTCGAATCCATCATGCCGGACATTTCTGCGTTTACGAGCGCGGCTATCAATGTAATAATTCCAGCTACAACCCAAACTGCAATCATCAATTCCGGCGAGCCGAGCTGCTGCGCCATAACGGAAGGTTTTCTAAAAATTCCTGAGCCGATTACCGAGCCAACAACTATCATTATTGCGGCTGTTAAACTTAAACCGCGGACTAATTCTGTTTTCTTCTGCTTATCGGACATGCCCTCTCGTGGAAAAAGTCGGCGCAAAATAAGAATTGGAGAATTAATCTCAAATTTTTTTATTCTCATTTTTT
The DNA here is from genome assembly GCA_964601095.1 of uncultured Melioribacteraceae bacterium. Classification (GTDB taxonomy): domain Bacteria; phylum Bacteroidota; class Ignavibacteria; order Ignavibacteriales; family Melioribacteraceae; genus JAEWUC01. The sequence continues at coordinate 889 of CAZRMG010000058.1, forward strand.
GCCCGTTTTACAGCAGTTTCGTAAATCTTAACATCATTCCTTTTGGATTTTTTTGTCAAATGTATTAACTATAAGCCGAAATTTTTAAAATGTTGGAATCAATTAATCCTATCTAAAATTTACTTTGAAATAATCGTAAAAAATTAGGGACAAGTTTGTGGAGACATATCTTTTATTCATAATAATTCTATTCATACTTGCTACATCAGATTTAATGGTTGGGGTTGCAAACGACGCGGTTAATTTTCTTAATTCATCACTCGGTTCAAAAGTTGCGCCGCGCCATATAATAATACTTGTTGCAAGCGCCGGTGTTTTTGTCGGAACTCTTTTTTCAGCCGGGATGATGGAGGTAGCGCGTAAAGGAATTTTTAACCCGGATTTGTTCAAGCTGAACGAAGTAATGGTAATCTTTCTTGCTGTTATGTTCA
>CAZRMG010000058.1:1329-10014 GCA_964601095.1 uncultured Melioribacteraceae bacterium
GGGTTGCCCACCTCAACAACGGTATCGCTTGTTTCATCGTTGGTTAGCGGAAGTGTTGTGATGTCCATAATTAAAATTAGTGATGCCGGGCAGGATTTAAGCACGATTTCCAATTACATAAACTCAACAAAAATACTTGGTATATTTTCGGCGATTCTAATTTCAATTCTTATTTCATTTGCCGCGGGTTCAATTGTTCAATACATATCGAGAATAATATTCACATTCGATTATGAAAAAAGATTAAAAAGATACGGCGCTGTGTGGAGTGCATTTGCAGTTACCGCAATAACATATTTTATTTTTATTAAAGGACTTGACGGTGCATCATTTGTACCAGCGGAAACAGTAGTGTGGGTTAAAGAACATACTTTAACGGTGCTCGGTATTAGTTTGATTTTTTGGTCGATAATTCTTCAACTGATTTTATTGTTTACAAATTTCAACATACTAAAACCGATTGTGTTGATAGGAACATTTTCTTTGGCGTTGGCTTTTGCTGCAAATGATTTGGTAAACTTTATTGGTGTTCCTCTTGCGGGTTTAGCTTCTTATGAAATTGCTGCGGCAAGCAACGATCCTCTTGGTATTACACTTGGCGCGTTAAAAGAACCTGTTGTTGCAAACAACTTGATTTTAATGCTTGCCGGCGCTGTAATGATTTTAACGCTTTGGTTTAATAAAAAATCCCGCTCGGTTTCCAAAACAGAAATAAGTCTTGGACGCCAATCCGAAGGTTTTGAAAGATTTGATTCATCATTGTTTGCACGCAATGTTGTTAGAATGAGTTTATCCGCAGGAAAAATCATTAAAAAAATTATTCCTGAAACCATCACAAAAAAAATCGATAAAAGATTCGACCAATCGAAAATAGATTATTCTAAGTTTCCCAAGAAGGAAAGACCTGCCTTCGATTTTATACGGGCAATAACAAACTTAATGGTTGCAAGCAGTTTAATTTCGCTTGGTACGGCATACAAACTACCGCTTTCAACAACGTATGTAACTTTTATGGTTGCGATGGCTACTTCGTTTGCAGATAGATCCTGGGGACGCGAAAGCGCTGTTTATCGTGTTAGCGGCGTTGTTACTGTAATCAGCGGTTGGTTCTTAACCGCATTTTTAGCTTTTCTTATTGCCGGAACTCTTACTTTATCAATGCATTACGGAGGACTTGCGGTAATCATTGCAATTTCTGCATTGGCAATATTTTTAATTGTCAGAACAAATATTCTTCATACTAAGAAAGAAAAGAAAGAAGCAAAAAAAGAATCAGCTGTTGTTATTGAAGCACGAGGCACTTTGGTTAATACTTTAACGGAAGACATAAAAACTTTTTTAACATCCATTAATAAATGTTTTAAAAATGTCTATACAGGTTTAGTTGAAGAAGACAGAAAAAAACTTAAAAAGGCATTTAACGAGACAAAAGAAATTGAAGAAAACTCAGAAGCAATTATCGGCAAAATGATGCAGGGTACGCAGTTTTTAGATGAAGTAGAATTGCAGGAAGAACTTGGTTTCGGAAAAGCAATCTCTTCTTTCCAGGATGCAGCTGCTTCGATGAGAGACATAGTTAAAATTTCTTTTGAGCATGTTGATAATAATCATTCCGGTTTAACAAAAGATCAGAAAGAAGATTTCAAACAATTGAAAGATTTGCTTTCGGAACAAATGGAATTGGCTTCTTCAAAGATTACCAAAAAAGATATTTCAAAACTTGAAGACATCCAGGATAAAATGAAGGATTTTAAAAAGTCCATAAAGAAACTGGATAAAAATCAGATTGTACATATTAAAAAAGGAACATCAAAACCGCGCACAAATCTTTTATTCCTTAACATTCTTTTTAAGGTGGAAAACATTTCAAATAATGTTGCCGAGATAATTAACTTTAATCGTCAGCTTTTAAAAGGCAAAAAGTAGAAAGGAAGAACATTGAGTTTTATTACTATTCTTTCATTTATCGGCGGCTTAATTCTTTTAATCGTCGGGGCGGAGTCGCTTGTAAAAGGTGCATCCAGAATTGCATCTGCACTCGGAATATCATCGCTTGTTATTGGTTTAACTGTAGTAGCTTTCGGTACAAGCTCACCGGAACTGGCAATAAGTATTCAATCTACTTTTAACAATCAACCGGATATTGCACTCGGCAACGCTGTGGGCAGCAATATTTTTAATGTTCTTTTTATACTTGGAATTGCTTCTATTATTACACCGCTCGTAGTTGACCAACAACTTGTAAAAATTGATGTGCCTCTGATGATTTTTATTTCATTTGTACTTTTATTTTTTAGCATGAACGGTATTATCGGCAAATTTGAGGGCGCGGTTTTGTTTTTAGCGCTTGTTGTTTATATAGTTTTTTTAATTCGATTGAGCCGCAAAGAAAAAAAAGAAATTCAGGAAGAGTACAAGAAGGAGTTTGAGTATAAAGATCAAAAAAAAGCAAAGTACTGGATTGTAAATATAGGTTTGGTAGCCGCGGGCTTGGCAATGCTTGTGTTAGGTTCTAACTTGCTTTTGGATGCGGCAGTTGCAATAGCAAGAATTTTAGGTCTAAGTGAACTTGTAATTGGATTAACAATTATAGCAGCCGGCACTTCATTGCCGGAGGTATTTACTTCAATAATAGCAAGCATTCGCGGTGAGCGCGATATAGCCGTTGGTAATATTGTGGGAAGCAATATTTTTAACATTCTCGCAATACTCGGTTTAACAAGTTTTCTTTCGCCGAATGGGATCCGTGTTTCTCCGGCGGCGATAAATGTTGATATACCTGTAATGATTGTCGTTGCAGTAGCTTGTCTTCCAATCTTTTTTACCGGTAACACAATAAGCCGGTGGGAAGGAGTTTTATTCTTTTTCTACTATTTAGTTTATACTGTGTTTCTTATATTGAAATCAACCGAGCACGATAGTCTTCCTTTTTTCAGCACAATAGTTATGACTTATATTTTACCGTTGACTATCTTGACAATGCTGATAGTGTTGTACAGATATTTTAGAAAACAAAAGAAAAATACCGGATGAAAATAAAACTCCCGAAACTTCACAACCAAATATTGATTGCTCTTGTGCTCGGCGCAATTTTCGGCTCGATTTTTAATACAGATAATCATAGAATTGAAATTAACCGCAGAACTGCCGATAATGAAATACAAACATTTACTGTGGATGATTGGGAAAAGATATCTCTCATTACATACTCGCCGAAGCCGGATACTTTTACATTCGATAAAAATCAGCAACTGGATATAATTGCAAAATCGAAATCTCTTGCAAAGTCAAATTACGCTATAATTGCATGGAATTTTTCTTTTAAAGGCAGTGAAGAAAAAGTTGAGGTGAAAGAATTTAAAGAAGTGTTCTCGGTTGTAAAAGAAAAAACAATTGCAGTTTGGATAAAATGGATCGGCGACATTTTCATTCGTCTTCTTAATATGATAGCAGTTCCGCTTGTACTCGCTTCGTTAATTGTAGGAGCCGCAAGTTTGGGGGATATTAAAAAGTTTGCGCGTATCGGGAGTAAAACCATAGGATTTTATCTTGCGACAACGGCATTCGCAATTACAATTGGATTAACACTTGCAAACATAATTCATCCCGGTAACATGATGCCGCAAGCAACAAAGGATCGTCTTCTTTCAGTTTATCAAGGAGATTTAGTTGAAAGATTGGATAGTGAATTAAGTTTTGATATAGGCGATTTTCTTGTAAACATTGTACCGCGCAATCCCTTTTCTGCTATTGCCGGAGCTGAAATGCTTCAGATTGTTTTCTTTGCAGTTATGGTTGGAATGGTTCTAACAATGATTAGTAAAGATAAAGCCGAGCCGGTTATTAGATTTTTCGACGGACTCAGCGAAACCATGATAAAGCTTGTTGATGTGGTTATGCTTATGGCGCCTATCGGTGTATTCGCTTTAATCTCTTCAACCGTCGCGGAATTTGGTTTTGATATTTTACAAACACTTTTATGGTATGCAATTACCGTTTTGCTCGGCTTGACACTTCACACTTTCGGAGTTTACGGATTTATAATTCGTTTCTTCTCAAAAGTAAAAGTAACTGATTTTTTTCGTGGAATAAGAAGAACTCAAATGGTTGCATTTACAACAAGTTCAAGCGCGGCAACACTGCCCGTAAATATGGAAGTCTGTCAGGAAAATCTTGGCGTATCTAAAAGTGTAACAAGTTTTGTTCTTCCGCTCGGCGCAACAATAAATATGGACGGCACCGCTCTGTACCAGGGTGTAGCTGCGGTTTTCATAGCCCAAGTTTTTGGAATGGATTTAACAATCGGCCAGCAATTAACAATTATCATTACGGCTGTTCTTGCTTCAATTGGTACGGCTCCCGTGCCCGGTGTTGGAATAATTATGCTCGTGATAATTCTTAAGTCGGTTGGAATCCCCCAAGTCGGTATTGCATTGATTATCGGAATAGATAGAATACTTGATATGTGCCGTACAGTAACAAATGTTACCGGTGATGCGGCCGTTACGGTTGCAATTGCATCATCGGAAAATGAAATAGGACAGCCGACAAGCAATGATTAATTGCAAAAAGTTTTTGTTTTTGTGTTATACACTTTATATATATTTGGCATAGAAAAATTAAAAGGAAAAAACGTATGACTGAAGTAAAAGAAAAAAACAAAACAAACGATTTAGCATTCTACTCGCTTATGATAATTCTCGGCGTGAGTGTTTTATATATTCTCGGTTACCTCGTTTACGAAATGATTTTTGGATAATTATTCTTTGATTAATTTAACTTTGCTTCCAGGAAGATGACCTCTAAAGAATCATCACAAAAGCCGTTTGGCGAAATCGTTAAAGCCATGGGACTTGTTTTCGGTGATATCGGAACAAGCCCTATTTACACGCTCACGGTAATTTTTCTAATTACACCACCAACACCTCAAAATGTAATGGGTATTTTATCTCTTGTTGTTTGGACACTCATTACACTTGTTACAATTGAATATACTTTTTTGGCAATGAGTTTAAGCTCCAAAGGTGAAGGCGGCATAATTGTTTTAAAAGAAATTTTACACAGCTCGCTTAAATCGGGACGTAAAATTACATTCATCACTTTTATAGGATATGTTGGCGTTTCCCTTCTAATGGGCGACGGCGCAATAACCCCGGCAATAAGTATTTTATCTGCCGTGGAAGGATTCCATTTAATTCCCGGTTTAGGAGATATAAGTCAAAATGCGGTTGTGATAATAACAATAGTTATAACATTTTTATTGTTCTCGCTTCAATCGCGCGGCACAGATAAGGTTGCGGCATCGTTCGGACCTTTAATGATAATTTGGTTCTCAGCTTTATTTATCAGTGGATTTATTTCAATACTGAATAATCCAAGTGTGTTCCAGGCATTAAGTCCGCATTATGCAATAGATTTTATGTTGCATAACGGCTTAGCGGGATTTTTTGTTTTATCAGAAGTAATACTTTGCGCAACCGGTGGCGAAGCGCTCTATGCCGATATGGGTCACCTTGGAAGAGATCCTATTCGCCGCGCGTGGTATTTTGTTTTCGTTGCGCTTGTGGTTAATTATTTCGGGCAAGGGTCGTTTGTTCTTTCTCACGGCATAAGTGAAAACGGGGAAAACTTTAACATCCTTTTTACGATGGTTCGTTATCAAGCCGAAATTTTATATATACCGTTTTTATTGCTTACTTTGTTATCAACAATCATTGCATCGCAAGCGATGATAAGCGCTGTGTTCTCGCTTGTTTACCAGGGCATTCGTACACATATGTTCCCTTTGATGAAAGTAAAATATACATCAAGCCATTTGAAATCTCAGATTTATATTGATGCCGTAAATTGGGGACTTTTAGTTGCCGTAATTTTTATGATTTTACTTTTCCGCAGCTCAGAAAATCTTGCCGCTGCCTACGGTCTTGCGGTTACGGCAACAATGACGCTGAGCACTTTCTTTATGATTTGGATTTTCTTAAAAAAGAATGACCGGTTTAAATTAATAGTTGCTTCTCTTATAATGGGAGTCAACCTGGCATTTTTGTTCTCTGTATTTTTTAAAATTCCGCACGGCGGATTTTGGTCGCTTGTAATTGCAATGATTCCGCTTGCAACAATTAGAATATGGACTCGCGGTAATCGTGCCGTTTGGAAATCTTTCCGTTCGCTTCCAATCGATACGTTTATTGTAAGCTTTGATCAAATATATCAAACCGGAAAACTGTTGCCGGGTACGGCGTTGTATTTTGCAAAAGACCTTGATATGATTCCGCCTTACATGGTTCATACTATAATTCGCGGTAATATTATTTATGAACACAATATTTTAATTTCAGTTGCAACAATGGATAAACCGTTCGGCACTCAAAAACTTTTTGTACCGGAAATTACTGAAGGATTATCCGGACTCGAGATTCAAGTCGGCTACCTTGAACGACTCGATATTCCGCAAATTTTAAAAGAAGTTGATATAGATTCAAAAGTTATGTTTTACGGTGTTGACGATATACAGGCAAGAAGACCTTTCCTTAAATTATTTTCTTTTATTAAAAGAATTACCCCTAACTTTGTTCAGTTCCTGCAATTGCCGTATCAAAAATTACACGGCGTTGTTACAAAAATTGAAATATAGTTTTACATAATTTTTGATTGCTCAATATGATTCGTAAACATCACACACGCTTGCCGAGTTATTGATTACAATAAATACAGATTGCCGAAATTATTTTGAAGTTGAAAGGTGATATGGTCGAATTCTTGTACGACAAATCGAAAATGCCTGATAATCAAATGCTTGCCGAAGTAATGGGTAAGTCGTTTAATCTATGGATGAAACTAAAACAACAACTCGAAAATAAATACGGAATCCTTATTAAAGAGTGGAAGTTTTATGGTCAGAAATTGGGATGGACATTCAAACTTCTTTTAAAGAAAAGAAATTTATTCTTCTTCAAACCGTGCAAAAATTTTTTCCGATTAACTTTTGTTTTCGGAGACAAAGCCGTTAATGAAATTCTTAGTAGTGATTTCCCGGATTTTATAAAAACCGAGCTTAAAAATGCACGCAAATATGTTGAAGGACGGGGATTAACTCTCGAAGTAAAAAATAACAAGGAAATTGAAATCGTATTAAAACTTGTTGAAATAAAAATCAGAAATTAAATCATCTTGATAATGTTAAATCCCGCCTTAAAATGACCAGCCGTTTAATTTACTTTTTAGCCCATATGTTTTATTACTTTAATAAAACACGCATCATTTCGATAAAATTTTTTTAAGTGTTGATGATATAAAGTACTTTACTAATTATAAAATAATGTAAAACAGTGCGGTTATTGCCCGTTTTCATTATCCTTCAATTCGAATAAGTAATGGTACATTTTTTGTCTCATTTGTAAGCTTATTATTCTTGTTTGCGGAATTAAGTTGGAAGACAAACGTTTATAAACCCTATTGTTTTCAAGTGATTAGTTATGTCTAAATATAATCTCCGGCTATTTTAATATAGAATAATTCGGTATTTGTTTTCAATATATAAACCAGAGGAATTCATGAATGATTTTGTTCAAAAACTTCCGTTAAAAGAAAAAATATCATATGGGTTTGGAGATCTTGCTTCGGTTCTTTATTGGCAAACCTTCATGTTGTACTTTACTTATTTTTATACGGATGTGTTTCTAATTCCCGCAAGCGTTGCAGCAACTATGTTTTTAGTCAGCCGTATTTGGGATGGAGTTAATGATCCATTGATGGGAATTCTTGCCGACCGGACAAAAACAAAATGGGGACATTTCCGTCCGTATCTTTTATGGATGTGTGTTCCTTTTGCATTTGTAGGCGTATTAACTTTTACAGTTCCCGATTTTGGTATGACGGGCAAAGTAATTTGGGCATACGCAACATTCATTTTAATCATGATGCTTTACACGGCAATTAATATCCCATACACGGCATTGCTCGGTGTAATTTCTGCAGATTCAAATGAGAGAACAACAGTTTCTTCCGTAAAATTTCTTTTCGCATTTGCTGCGGGAATAATTGTCTCGGCAACATTACTCCCAATGGTAAAATATTTCGGCGGGGGAAATGAAGCAAAGGGCTGGCAAATGACGTTCATAATTTATGGTGTCGCGGCAGTTATATTTTTCTTAATTGCATTTAGAGGAACCAAAGAACGTGTACAACCACCTAAATCGCAAAAGTCTTCAATCAAACAAGATTTATATGAATTAGTTACGAACAAACCATGGCTCATTCTTCTCGCAACAACAATTACTTTTATTTTATTTGTTGCTGTTCGCGGAAGCGTTACGGTTCACTACTTTAAATATTTTATAGGAACTCAGCAATTGTCGTTGCCATTTTTGGGAAACGGCTCATATGATTTTGAAACTTTAACATCGGCATATAATACTATTGGACAAATATCATCTTTCATCGGGGTTTTATTTGTCGGTTGGTTTGCAAAGATTATTGGTAAGAAGAAAGCGTTCACGGTAATTTTTATAATTGCAATATTTAGTACGGGTATTTTGTATTTCTTAACGGCAGATCAATTGCTTCTAATATTTTTCTTCCAAATTACAGGTTCGATAACAGGCGGACCTTTGAGCGTTTTAATATGGGCAATGTACGCAGATACGGCAGATTATGGCGAATGGAAACGCGGAAGAAGAGCAACCG
>CAZRMG010000058.1:10024-10644 GCA_964601095.1 uncultured Melioribacteraceae bacterium
ATGGGCATTCGGCGCTTTTGTTGCTCTTACGCTAATGTCCCAAGTTGGATTTTCTCCAAACCAAGTTCAATCGGAATCAAGTCTTAATGGATTAATTGCGTTATTTAGTATTATCCCTGCTGGGTTCGGCGTGTTGTCAATAATCATTCTTTTCTTTTATCCGTTGAATGATAAAAAGGTTGAACAAATTGTAAATGAGCTTGGCGAGAGAAGAAAAGCAATTGGCGAAGAACCGTCGACAGTTTAAAAAGTAAGCAGTAATGAGTAAGCAGTATGGAGTATAAGGGATATAGAGATTTGAAAGTTTTTCAACTTTCTTATCAATTGGCTTTGGAAATATTTCAAACGACTAAAACATTTCCGAAGGAAGAATTATATTCTTTAACTGATCAAATCAGAAGATCGTCTCGATCTGTTCCATCAAATATTGCAGAAGCATGGAGAAAAAGAAAATATCCAAAATCATTTGTAAGTAAATTAATTGATTCAATCGCGGAAGAATCTGAAACAGAAGTATGGCTCAATTTTTCGAAAGATTTAAATTATATCAATAACGAAAAGCATTTGTATTTTATAAGTAAATATGATGAAGTTGCTCGGATGTTGAATTCAATGATTGA
>CAZRMG010000059.1:0-10505 GCA_964601095.1 uncultured Melioribacteraceae bacterium
TCTTCTGTTTGATTTTCAAAAGTGATAGATCCGCTAACTTTATTACCCAAAATATCTGCATAACGTACCCAGATATTTTTCATGATAACATCGCCATAACTTTGGATTACATAAGCTCTATCAATCTCTTCTTCGGTCCATACTATTTGCGGAGGTGCTGTTTCTTGAGTTGTACCTGCTTTATCGGCAACAATTTCCAAATTTTGTCCATGATCCATATATATACTTCTGTTAAGTACATAAATCTCATTACTGTTTAGTTTAAAAATTGTATTATTTATGGTACCATCAGCTACAGCTGCTTCAATAGCTGCGTTAAGAGTACCATAAGTACCTCCTGTTTCAAAATAACCTTGAACCACTACAATATTTTTTTGAGAATATACAGAACTGCTAAAAATCAACAGAGCCGTAAAAAATATTAATAATTGCTTCATTACTGCCTCCTTCAATTTAGTTACTATGTTTTTATATAAAAGTAAAATTTGTTACTCCATATCAATATCTGATTCTTAATCCAAGACTTCCTGTTAAGCCATAGTTTTGAACGTTTGTAAATCCTTTTGTTGCTTCTTGTATTGCGCTTGTATTGGCTCCGTTCAAGTTATTAACATCTAAGAATAATTCTATATTATAGAAAGGAAGCTTTTGTCTTGCCGAAAAATCAATTCTTGTATAATCCTTTGTGTAAGAATTATTTTCAGGATATCTTCCTCCGTTACCTCTTGCTGCATTAGCTTGGAATATAACAGAAAATCTTGCTGAAAATCCTTCATAATCGTAACCGATGTATGAATTCAAAACATGATTCGGTTGATCGAGCATACGTCCGGTAGCGGCGCTATCAACGAGATAGGCAACACGGTTACGTCCTTCGAGAACAACTTTAACATCGTAGAACGGGTATTTTGTCTCAGAGAAAATTCTTGCATAGTTAATACCGAATACTATATTGTTAAAAGGTTCGGGTAGATACCAGAAATTATGTTGGAAGTCGAACTCAAGACCCTTAACTGTAGCATCAAACGGGTTGTTGTATGGTTTAACAATGGTAGCATTTGTCTGTGGAATAACAACATTTTGTCCGTCGCGTACAATTGTATAACTATCAATATGATCAATACCTGCTCTTTGTGCAGCATCTAATTGATAATTTGCCGTATATACAAAGTTTTCAATTGTTTTATAGAAACCGCCAATTGTTAACAACCCTAATTTGTTTGTATGGAAAGTGATATTAAAATCGTGGTTAAATGCCTCGGCAGGTTTTAGATTCGGATTACCTGCATAAACAGTATTACCTTGTGTAATTGTAAATTTTGGACTAATAGAATTAAAATTGGGACGAGCAAGTGTTTGAGTGTATGCATATCGAACATCCATCCAATCAACAGGGGAATATTTAACTTGCATCATAGGAAGAACAAATTCGTTTGAATTTACAGATGTTGTGTCATACATTTTCTGAGCCTGTGCATTTCTCATATCACGAGCATTATATGCAAAATAGTCAGACTCAACTTTTTCGTAACGCGCACCGCCAATGAATGTGAAATTCATCCAGTTAATTTTAGCCATAGCATAAGTAGCATAATAATCTTCATTATATTTATAATCATTAGTAAGCTTTTGGTAAGGGCCATCGTACCAACCGCCCTGAGCACCCGAGCTAACAGTAGTATTTGAAGCATCAAATTCCGGGTTACCGACTATATAATCCAAAATATTTACCATAAGATCCGGGTTCGAAACATAAAAGATGCTTCCATATTTGTTATCAAGGAAAGGATCAAAAAGTTCTGAATCGGAATTTGCAAAAGACGGCCCGGTTAAATTGCCTTGTGCATCAACAGTTATTCCAAATTGATCTCTAACTCCTCTCATCAATTTTGATTGAATGTCAGTTCCCGTACCGGTAGCACTTCCATTAAAACCTAAATATGGAGTTTCCTGATCAGTAGAATTTTCCTGGTTAGATATTTGCCCACCAACTTTAAAGAACCCGCTAAAGGCATTGCCTAAATTAAAGGGTATCTCGAAATCAGCTTTATAAGTATATTTATTTTCTTTATAGTCGTTGCTGAAAAGATCTGCGCTTCTTAATATTACGTTATCATAACCTTTAAATTCTGTAAGCAAATAGAGAAGATCTTCCGGCACCATATTATCTCGCGGAACACCGGCTTGTAATGCATCAACCTGGTTGAAATTTACTTGGGGTGATTTATCTAATTTATTTCTTGATGATGTATAGCTTGCAGATATATCCGCGGTTAAAAATCCAAGATCATAATCTAATTTAAGCGAATGCATTTGTTGGTCGGTAAAATTTTCTCCTTTACGCAACTGCCAGTTCATTCTGCCCGCATCATAATCAATTGTTTGATTATGGTCGGTATAATCTGATTTTATTCTCGCCAACATATTAACGAATTTAATTGACCCATTGGGTAGATTGTAATCAAGTATTAAGTTTCCACCGTAACGTTCTCTGGTTTCCAAATGACGTCCAAAAGTAACAGAGCTAACTTTTGCTGGTCGGAAACCCGTTTCCGGATCGATAAGCGATTCTTCACCGGCAAGATTATAATTCGCGCTCATGTTATCAGAATTTCTATCGTATGATTCGGCATTAACAAGTCCGTACACACCAAGTTTACCATCAAAGAATCTGCTGCTCGCAGATGCAATAGTACGGAAGTTACTTAAAGTTTTACTTTTGGCGGTATAACCTTGTTGATACATAACTTCATAATGAAAATCTTCAGGCGCTTCTCTTAATTCCATATTTACAGTACCGCCTATTGAGTTAGCATTCATATCCGGAGTAAGGGATTTATAAACAGCGATCATTCTAATCATATATGGTGAAACCATTGTAAGGTCAACGCTGCGGTCGTTATTAACGCCTGTACCGCCTGAATTAGGATTAGAAGAAAGACCTATTTGAGAACTACCGGTTGATGAAAGTCTAACACCTTCAATTTCTATGGAGTTATACTGCGGCGACAAACCGCGAATAACTACTTTATTATCTTCACCGGAACTTTGTGTTGTTGAAACGCCGGGCAAGCGGCTAAGAGCAGAAGCTGCGTTAAAATCCGGCAACTCTTGTATTTTAGATTCTGAGACTATATTTGCAATATTATCCGAAGTTAGCTGCTGGTTAATAGCTTCCAATTGTCCCTGCGCCTGTGCGGTAATTGTAATTGTTTCGCCTTCAATAGTTTTTGCATCAAGATAAAAATCTTGTTCCAATGTTCTATTAGCAGTAATAGTAATGTCAATTGTAATGGGATTGTAGCCGATATAAGAAACAACCATTTTATAACTGCCTACCGGAATGTTTCGAACAATATATTTTCCATCCAAATCTGAAGCTGCGCCAAAACTTGTTCCTAATAAAATAACGTTAGCGCCTGTTAATCCTTCTTTCAAACTTTTATCGTACACAACACCTTTAATGGAACCTGATTGCGCAAATGTAAAAGACTGAAATAAAATCAAAAATATCGGTATAACTATTAATGCAATTTTGTTTCTTAAACAGTAAATATTTTGGGCCATTTTATATATCTCCTTCTAATTAAAAAAACTTTTATCGCTTAATCATTTCACGTTTTGTAAGTCTTTCAGCATTTTACATAATGTTTCTTTAGTATCTACTTTTAAATATCAATTTTTATTAAGAAACCCATTGAAAATACTTAAATAAACTCACGCAAAAATTCAATTATTCTATTTTTCATTTCCACCGTCATTTAAAAGGTGATTGCTATTTCTCCTATATAATTATTTACAAAATGATAATTAGTTTTCCTTTTAGCAGTCCAAATATTCAGTTTCACTCTTTTATCTTAAATATTATCAAAAATAAATATTCCAATTAAAGAAAATTCAACTGAGCATTTTTTTTAATCTTTGGTCATTGCATAGAAAATAAATTAATTCCGACAATAATTTTTCATCTGTCTAAGCAACAAACAATTTCAATACAATTTCACAAAAGAAAGAACAATCTTTACCACACACTTTATGTATGGCTACTACTTTTAAGAATTACTTAATTTCAAATGCTTTTCTTCTCTCAGCCAATTCATTTTCGATCTGTACTTCTTTCTTTTTGTTTATTTCGTAAAAGAAAAGCAAAACGACAGAAATGAAGAAAGGAATTGACGCATATACGCTTATCAACATTTTAGCTCCCTGAGAAACCGATTCAGGTTGAATAACTGTTTGTCCTAGTTCTACAACATCTTTGTTAATGTAACCATATAAGCCTAAAATCCAAGCAACTAAAGCACCTCCAATGGATAACCCAGCTTTAAGCCCCACCATCATGGCTGAAAAGATAATGGCAGTAGCGCGTCGATTATTCTTCCACTCAGAGTAGTCTGCTACATCTGCAATCATTGCCCACAGAATTGGTATGGTAATACCATAAAAGAATCCGTGAAATATTTGAGCAATGAACATCATAACAACATTCTTTGGGGAAAAGAACCAGAAAATCAGAATGAAAATTGTAGATATAAATAAAAATGATAAATAAACATCTCTTTTACCATATTTATCGGCAAGCTTTTTTGATAGCCCAATACCAAATATCATAAATATTATTCCACCAGCATTGAACAAACCAAATCCTGCCGATCTGGGATCAGCGCCAAAGAAATTAATTCCTGCATCAGAAAGGGAACTTGTTATCGGGTTGATAAAATCTGCAAGGACTTCTTCATCTACAAAATTGTTAAAATAATAAACATAAGAACCACCTTTCATAGCAAGCGTAATAAATACTAATATTGTTACAAACAGCATAATAATCCAAGGTTTGTTCCTTACTAAATCTGCTAAATCTTCTTTTAATGTCGATTTTTGTTCAACAGTTGGTACAATACGTTCTTTGGTGGTAAAAAATGTGATTAATAACATTATAGTACCTATAATAGCTAACCATGTCATTACAATTTCAATTCCTGCTGCCTTATCTCCTTTTCCGGCAAATTCAATAATAGGTAACATAAATACTTGCACAAAAAATTGAGCAAACATTACTGCAACAAATCTAAAAGAAGAAATACTGTTTCGTTCTTTCATGTCGCCGGTAATTACTCCACTTAAAGCAGAATATGGTAGATTGCTTCCAGCATAAAGGAGTAATAATAAAGTGTATGTAATCGATGCGTAAATAACCTTACCCTTATATGCAAAATCAGGTGTTGTGAATGCCAGTATTGCGACAACCCCTAAAGGCACTGATGTATATAATATCCAAGGTCTGAATTTACCCCATCTTGAATTGGTTCTGTCAGCCAGTGCCCCAATTATCGGATTAAATAAAAATGCGGCTAATAGTCCGACAATCAGTATTACAAGAGATGCATCATTATTTTTAAGTCCATAAATGTCTGTATAGAAAAACGCTAAATATGTAATTAAGGTTTGAAATACAAGATTGGCAGCTAAATCGCCAAGTGCGTAACCAACTTTTTCTTTTACGGAAAGCTTTTCAGTATTCATTTTTTATGACTGGCTCCAAAGATTATTATAATCCCAAAAGAGAAAGAAATTTTTATTATCGCTTTCTATTTTGGCTTTTTTAACCATAGCATTTATTAGATAACATAATGCACAAAATTATTTCAAAAAAACTTAGACTGATAAAGAAATTCATTTTACTAAATCTGGATCATCATCCTTAACAGCTAATCAAACAACTTTCAATATTACCTTCGCAAGTTCGGAATCTTGGGACGAATTACCAACCAAAATTTCAAAATCGCCGGGTTCAACAACGAATTTCTTTTCTATATTTGTAAATGCAAGATGCTCTGGAGTAATTACAAATTCAACTGTTTTTGTATCTCCGGCTTTCAAGCTAATTCTCTTAAATCCTTTTAACTCTTTTACCGGTCGAGTAACCGAACTAAATACATCTCTAATATATAACTGAATAACTTCATCGCCGCTTCTATTTCCAGTATTTTTAACATCAATAAAAATTTTTACAGAATCTCCGTTATTAATAACCGGTTTTTCAATTTTAAGATTGTTCAATTCAAATGTAGTATAACTTAATCCAAATCCAAAAGGATAAAGAGGCGAAACATCATCGGCAAGGTAACCGCGCCTAGCTGATGGTTTGTAATTATAATAGCACGGTACATGTCCCGCAGAACGAGGAATCGAAATCGGTAATTTTCCGCCGGGATTATAATCACCGAAAATTACATTTGCAATCGCTTTACCGGATTCTTGACCAAGATACCAGCAGTCCAAAACAGCGGGAATATTTTGCTTTATATAATTGATAGAAATAGGTCTTCCGCTGAATAGAACAACAACAACAGGTTTTTCCAATTCGTGAATTGCTTTTACTAAATCATTTTGCTGACCGATCAATTCCAAGTTAGCTCTATCGCCCATGTGATTATTATTCCATGCTTCGCGTGATGTTTGTTCATTATCACCAACAGCAAGAATTATTAGATCGGATTTTTTTGCTAATTCTACTGCTTCATTAATCAATTTAAAATTTTCTTGCGGGTCGGCAAATTCAACAGCATCATCGTTCCAAGAACCACCGACAGTTACTTTACATCCTTCGCCATAAACAACATTCACATCTTTACCAACTTTTTCCTTAATGCTTTCTAAAACAGTTGTAAAATATTTCGGTTTGCCGCTGTAACCGCCGAGCATTATTCTATCAGCATTCGGCCCGATAACGGCTAAAGTACATTTTTTGTTTGGATCGAGAGGAAGTAAATTATTTTCGTTTTTCAAAAGTGTAATAGTTTCGTGCGCGGCACGAAGAGCAAGTTCTCTATCTTTATCAAGTTTTTCTTCGGCAGGATAGTTTTTAATCAAATCTTCAATATGTAAATCGCCGTTTTCATCAACAAGAATTGCGTTCTTTTGTCCCCAAATACCAATCATCTGGGCAACTTTTTCTTCGAGTGTCATTCTGCCTAATAAATCAGCAACACGATCATAAACAGGGAGCTTCGGATCTTTATAATCTTTTGATGCTTCTTTCTCTAAAGGCTTTACCGTCATGTAACTTATCCAAAAATCTTTATTATAAATGAATTTAGAAAGATGTATTCATTATGAATTTATAAACCATACATAAAATGTAGATTCATTTTTTTGATGAGGATTTTTTAGGTACAATATCAAGTAATTATTCCAAAAGCAATGAATTGTAAACATCCTACTTACCTAGTAAATAGGATGTTTACATTCTAAATAAAATTTGTTGTCTTTTTTTGTCAGTTCAATTAAAATTGAACCGATTTAATATTATCAATATTTACTCTAAATGTCAACAAAAAAACCCCGTATAAATTTCGGTTGTTATGTTTTCATTTCATAAATTGTTAAAAACATAACTGATGATTTTTGTAAAACTTTTATATAATATAATTTGAAATATGAATTACATCATTTTAATGATTTAGCGGTATAAAAAATTATAATGTAAGAATTGTAATTAACTTCTCACTTATTAATAAACGGAGAATCTATGCGATCGAATTTCCTAATTTATTTTATCTTTTTAGTATCAGGTTTATATGCTCAAATAAGCGAACAGGAACCTTACTATTTGAATGCCAACATGAGCATTGAAAAACGTGTTGATGATCTTCTATTAAAAATGACTCTTGAGGAAAAAGCATCTCAAATGATTAATAGTGCAAAGGCAATTCCAAGATTAAAAATTCCCGAATATGATTGGTGGAACGAAGGATTGCACGGTGTTGCCCGTGCGGGTGTTGCAACAGTTTTTCCTCAAGCTATCGGACTCGCAGCAACTTGGAACACAAATTTGATGTTTCGTGTTGCCGATGTAATTTCAACGGAAGGAAGAGCCAAACATCATGATTTTTTACGCAAAGGCGATCGCGGTATTTATAAAGGATTGACTTATTGGAGTCCGAACATAAACATATTCCGTGACCCGCGATGGGGACGCGGCCAGGAAACTTACGGAGAAGACCCGTATTTAACTTCACGAATGGGGGTTGCATTTATAAAAGGTTTGCAGGGCGATGACCCAAAATATTTAAAATTAGTTGCCACTCCAAAACATTATGCTGTTCACAGCGGTCCGGAACCGGAGAGGCATACATTTGATGCAATCGCAAACAACCGAGATCTCTACGAAACATATCTCCCTGCATTCGAGGCCGCAATAAAAGAAGCAAACGCACGATCTGTAATGTGTGCATATAATCGTTTTATGGGAGAAGCATGCTGCGGCTCGCCTGCATTACTAAAAAAAATTCTTAGAGAAGATTGGGGATTCGACGGTTATGTGGTTTCCGACTGCGGTGCAATTGATGATATTTTTGCTAATCATAAAATAGTTGAAACTCCGTATGAAGCGGCTGCACTTGCAATTAAATCTGGTACCGATTTGGAATGCGGCAAAGTTTATGAAAAAGCAATTATAGAAGCCGTTAATAAAAATCTTTTAACTGAAGATGATTTAGATGTTTCGTTAAAAAGATTATTTACGGAAAGATTCAAACTCGGCATGTTCGATCCGCCGGAATTAGTAAAATATGCACAAATTCCAATCGAGGAAAATGATTCGGAAGAACACAGAAAATTATCTGTTACAGCAGCGCATGAATCTATTGTTCTTCTAAAAAACAGCAACAACATTCTTCCCTTAAAAAAAGATTTAAAAAGAATTGCTGTAATTGGACCAACTGCAGACTCATATCAAATGCTACTCGGTAACTACAACGGAACTCCTTCAAAACATGTTACACCCTTACAAGGAATTATAAATAAAGTTGGTAGCAAAACAGAAGTTGTTTTCGAAAAAGGATGCAATCTTGTTGAAGAAGGTGCAATCATAAATAATCTTTCATCGAATATTTTGAGATACGAATCCCACCAAGGTTTAAAGGCAGAATATTTTAACAACCCCAAACTTGAAGGTAAACCGTTTTTTGAAAAAATTGATCCGCTTGATACCGACAACTGGATTTGGGGTACAAGAATGCCTAATCTTAGAAACATGCCTGAATACTCTATAAGATGGAGTGGAAATATTAATCCGCCGGTTTCGGGCGATTATAAATTCACTATAAAGGGAGGAAACGGATACCGCCTATATATAGATAACAATTTGTTAATCGAAGATTGGGTTGAACACAAATTTTCTTATAAAAGCAACACAATCCATTTAGATAAGAAAATCTCTTACGATATTAAAATTGAGTTCTTTAAAAAATCCGGATGGCCGGAGTTATTGGTTGAATGGCAGCTTTTAAATATTGATCACTTAAAGAAAGCAACTGAACTTGCAAACAATTCAGATGTAGTGATTTTTGTTGGAGGTATAACGCCGCAACTTGAAGGCGAAGAAATGAGAGTTGATTACGAAGGATTTAAAGGCGGTGATAGAACTAGTTTATCAATTCCTAAAGTGCAGTTAGATTTATTAAAAGAAATTCATACAACAGGCAAACCTATAATACTCGTTTTAACAAGCGGTAGTGCGCTTGCCGTTAATTGGGAGAATGAAAATCTTCCTGCAATAATCCAACTTTGGTATCCGGGGCAAGAAGGAGGCACCGCACTTGCCGATGTCTTATTCGGAGATTATAATCCCGGTGGAAGACTTCCTGTAACATTCTACAAATCGGAAAATGATCTTCCGCCTTTCGAAGATTATAATATGAAAGGAAGAACATATAAATATTTTGAAAATGAACCTTTATTTCCTTTTGGATATGGATTAAGTTATACAAAATTCTCTTTTAGCAATTTAACCGCTCCCGATAATATTATTGCCGGCGAAGAAATAAAAGTTTCTGTGGAAGTACAAAATTCTGGAAGTGTTGCGGGAGATGAAGTTGTTCAACTTTACATTAAAGATTTGGAAGCGTCGGTCCCAGTACCTATTCACTCACTGCAAGGTTTTAAAAGAATTAATTTGCAACCGGGAGAAAGACAAAACATAACTTTTGTAGTTAATCCAAAACAGCTTGCAATTATTGATGAATCAATTAATAGGATAGTTGAGCCGGGAATGTTTGAAATTTTTGTCGGCGGTATTCAACCGGGCTATAAATCTAAATCAACGGAATATATAAGCAAGAAGATTAATGTTTCCGGCAAACCGTTTTGTGTTGAATAAATTAACTTGTATTTAAGAACTTGTTAAGTGGAAGTGGTTGATGATTTTAATTAATCACTTCCATTTATTAAAATAAGATTAGAAAAAAATATCGCGAATTAAATAACGTTTGCTTGTATGCTATCTGGGAAGAAAGTGAAACCGATACTATTATTTATTTAAAACTTTCGTTGACTCCCTTATAACGAATTCGGTTTCAAGAACAACTTTTTCGTTTGGCAATAAAGAAGGCGCTTCAATATTTCTTATCAATATTTCTGCGGCACGTATACCAATTTCTACTTGCGGTGCACGAATAGTGGTCAAAGGTACCGGATAAATTTTTGCATAATATATATCATCA
>CAZRMG010000060.1:0-10495 GCA_964601095.1 uncultured Melioribacteraceae bacterium
GTTACTTATGTAAGATGGGGCGCTCAGATGAGAGAAGAAATGGAAGCCAAAGGAAAAGTTACCGATGCATATAAAGATAAATTTAGTGCGGCTATTCCTTACCTCGAAAAGTATTTAGCTACAACTCCAAAAGAACCTTTAATTTGGGAGTTGTTGGGAAGAGTTTATGCTAACTTGGGAATACATGAAAAATCCGAAGAAGCTTTTAAGAATGCGGCTTCAATCAAAGTTGAAGATTGATAAGTATTTTTATTTGATCCGTATCTTTTTTCATTGATAAAAAAAGGCGATCCTTGTGGGACCGCCTTTCATTCTTTTTAGCTCACGCCTATATAGAGACGCTACACCCTCAATAATTTTATTACTTCATCAATATCATTTTCTTTGTCAAGTTAACGTTGCTGCCAGTTAATTTGTAGATGTACATTCCGCTCGCCAATCTGCTTGCTTCGAAACTTACTCTATGTGTTCCGGCATTCAATTGACCGTTAATTAAAGTAGCGACTTCTTGACCGAGAATATCATATACTCTTAATGAATAGTTACCGGCTTCGGGAACAGCAAACTTAATTGTTGTTGCCGGGTTGAATGGATTCGGATAGTTCTGATTCAATTCGAAAGTTGTCGGAGCTGATTCTTCGCCATCAACTGAAGTAACATTACCTTCAATCTTGCTCATGAATATTTTACCTTCTTTTGTACCGACAAATACTTCTTCAGAACTGTTGCTGACCATTAAAGTGCTGACACCTATTCCGCTCAATCCCATCGATGTCCATGTTGCGCCGTTATCGTTTGACATATAAACACCGCTTGCCCATGACGATACGAAGATGTTGTTGTTTGCATCAACTACTATTGAATAGATGAAAGGAACATTAAGAGATGCTTTTTCAAATGTTGATCCGCCGTTGGTTGAACGATAAAGTCCGTCGCCGTAAGAACCGACAAACAATGTATTGTTGCTTGTTACTCCGAGAGCCCAGATTAAATCGTATCCGCAGGAAAGTTTTGTAAAGTTAGCGCCGTTATCCGATGATTTGAATAATCCGCCGCCTGCTGTGCCTACAAAAATTTCTCCGCTTGTATTAACTACCAACGATTGAATTAATAATATATAACCTAAACCGTTGTTGATTGGTGTCCATGTTGTTCCAAAATCAACAGACATGTAAACACCCAATCCCCATGTACCGGCATAGATTGTTCCATTGTATGCTGCGAGAGCGTGAACGTCCATTCCAACTAATGATGTAATTGTCCATGCGCTGCCGTTATATTTGAATACGCCTTGTTCTGTTGCCGCGAAGATGAATCCACCGCTTACTTGTAACGAGTAGATAAATCCAACATTCATACCGCTGTTAATTACTGTCCAGCTTAAACCGTTGTTTGTTGACATATAGATTTTTCCGCCCCATGTACCAGCGTACATTGTGCTTCCGCTATAAGCCATTGTGTAAACAATTTCACCGGCACCGAAACCGCTAACTTCTTCCCATTCACCGCCGTTACCGTTACCGCCGCCGTTGTTTCCTGAAGTTGTACCGGCAATAACTGTTACGCTTGCGCTGTTGTTTTCTGGAGTTGGATCAGGAGAAATTGAGTTTGTAATAGATGCAATATTTGTAATTACTGTTTCAACCGGAATGTTACCCATGAACGGAGCGTGGTTAAATTGTCCGCTTCCGGTTAATGATTTACACATCATCTGACCGTTTTGAACACCGGCTGCAAAATTTACATCTGCCAACGGAGCTAATATTGATCCTTTTACATCGATTCCTTGAATTGTTAATTGTGTTGCTTCGTAGAAATTATATAATACATTATTGATTGCTGTACCGTTTACAGTTAATCCGCCCATCCAGCTTACTGTTGTGCCGTTGATATTAACAAGAACTACAGAGCCGTTCGGAACGCTGATAGAAACATTATTAGCTGTTGATAATTCCGAACCCAAAATGTTGAATACATTCAAGTAAGGATCGCTGCCTGTTAATGTTATTCCGCCCCATTGTGATGCGGTTGTACCATTAACTGCATATGCGCTTAATGTTGTTGATAAGTTTTCGAGATATACTTTTGCAGATGCAAAGTTGATCGGGTTATCTTGGCGTAACGTACCGCTTATACTGACTGCGCTTATCGGCAAGTTTGTTGTGTTACCATAAACAACGTTTCCGTTATAGATAGCGCCGCTTGTGTATGTTAAATTGTTTCCAACAACAAGAACGTCGCCGCTGTTCGGAGGTAATTGATCGCCTACGCTGTAATTACCGAATGAAGCGTTGCGTCCTACTGCAACTTTTCCTTGTGTATCTGAAGAAGGTTGTGTTGCATCAAGTATTACAAATAAGTTGTAATCTTTAGCTGCGCCGAAATCGAAAGTTGAATTATTGATTTCTTCACAATCGGCTGTTACTGTAATTGTTAATGTTGCGAATGCACCGTTTGCCAAGTTGCCTACATTCCATAAACCTGTTGTGTTATCGTATGTTCCTTGTGATACCGAACTTGATACATAGTTAACGCCTGCAGGTAATAAATCTGTTGCTTGAATTCCTTTTGCTTCGTTAGGACCGTTGTTTGTTACTTTTACTGTGTATGTAAATTCTTCGTCGCATTCAGGGTTTGATGTGCTTGAGAATTTTTCAATTTTAACATCCGCTTCTTTTTCTTGTGGAGGATTGCAAACCCAAGGATACCAGTAAAGATCGCGTCCAACACCGTTCTTTATAGGGTTGCCGTCGCAGTCAAGTACGTTTACACCGTAATGAATTTCAACAACTGAGTCACTCGGGCGAATTCCCGGCCATGTTGCTGTAATCGAGAAAATTGTATCCTGTGTTATCGGGATTGTTTGATAATGTGTTGAGTTATCGTATGTACCGTCGTTTGGTTCTACTATTCTCCATGATAATTGTAAATAAGCTTGACTTGGATTTGGAGTAATACTAACCGAACCGTTTATTGTTATGGATGTTTGATCATAAACACAAATAGCTGAGTCCGGGCCTAAAGTTGCAGACCAATCGGAAACACATGTTAAACCGCAATCTATTGTAACTGTTGCGCTTGCTTGATCGCTGACTGTTGCCGATCCGTCAACCGGATGTCCGTCAGCTTTAACTGTATTTACTAATTCACCGCAATCATCTGCTTTAACTGTATAGGTTTTTGTAAATGTTGTTGATGTACCGGGATTCAAAATATTTATATGATACGGGTTGCTGTTTGTCCAGCCGAGCATTGCATCAAAAACATCAACGCCTCCGTGGTGTTGAATATCACCGCAGTTTTCAACTACGAAAGTATAAGTAATAACATCACCCGGTTTTGCTGTTTGTTTATCTGCTGTTTTTGTTACCGTAATACATGTAAAGTAAAATCCAAAATCTATTGTAGGATTATCGTTGCAATTTAATGTTACGCTTACTTTTTCGTTGATTCCTGCATCGCTGTCTTTAGCATCATCGCTGCCTTGATTTTTCTTTGTTGCGTACCATTTCTTTTGTGTGTTGCTGTACAATGAAGCCCCGACTGCTGTGTTTGAAGAAGCTACGCGAACTTCATAGGTACCGTTTTCTAAATCTGTGAATTCATATTTTCCGTTAAGATCAGTTGTATCTTTTGCAATTACAGAATTGTTTTTCAATAACTCAATTATAACGCCTGAAATACCCGGTTCGTTTGCATCTTGTTTGCCGTCAACATCTTTATCGTGCCATACATAATCACCGAGTGTATTTAAACAGTTTTGCCATTCAACGTTACATGTAACTTCTTTAACATCGGTTGTTGGAGTAGCAAGTACTAATTTTTGTTTGCTGTTGGGTGAAGTTTTGTGAACGTATCTTGTTCCCTGAGGAATTTCAACCGTAGCTTTTGCTTTTATTGTTGCTGTTCCGGAACCACTATATGTTAACGTTACATTCGGGGTTTCACCGTTTGCGTCGGTACTAACAGTTGACGAACTAAGACTTCCTAAAGTAGAACTTAATTGAATTGAAAGTCCAGAAATTGGATCCCCGTTTAGATCAGTTGCTTTTACTTTAAATACCGCGGGCGTTCCACCCTGTAACGATTGAGAACCCGGTATGAACTGAATTGTAGGAAGAGGGACAACATTATTGTGATTTGCTGCTGCATCGGCAATGATAGCAAGTGCACGCGATTTAACAGTTGATTCGTTCGATATCGTATTGGCGTTTACACCATCCATAAAATGCCAAATAGACATTTGAACCGCTGCGGCTTCTTTATTATTGTCGGATAATTTTCCAGAATAGCTTGTTTTATAAGGATAGTAATTATTCAATATATAAGTAACTTCTGATGGAGTGCTGGATTCATCCCAGTAATCTTGATTATATACCAATCCGTGTTGAAGATCGATACAATAAAATTTTTCACTATGCCCGTTTAACGTACCGTTGAAAGTACCGGCAAAATTACTTGCACTCTGGTTATTATATGGATTTGTATAAGCAATGGTTTTTCCTTCAGCAGAGCCGCTAATTTCTGCAATGCTGGTATAGTCTTTTACACTTAAATTATTTTTGCTTTGCGCAAATGAATTTGAGCTAAGACCTAAAACAAGTGCTAATACAACTATCACCCTCACTAATGTTGTCGGCTGTCTTTTCACTTTACTCCTCCTTTGATGGTTGATTTCTAATTGGTGTGTATAAGACAACATGAGTGCCAATAAAAAATGGCGAATATTGCTCATAATGCTAATTTTTGAGGGGTCTAAAAATGCACTAATGTTTCAAAATGATATTCTATACTGATTGTGAGGCACATCAGTTTTGAAATAGAAAAGTGATTTTCTAATCAAAAAAGTACTTTAAATGGATATTTGGGCTTGTATTAAAGCGATGTGTTTATGGAAAGATAAAATGCTAAAGTTATTGATTTACGGTTTTTTAACTTTTCTCAAAATGAATCGGATTAAACTTAATAATCTTTCAAATAACTTAGATTTCCAATAAAACTACATTTTCAATATGATATGTATGTGGAAACATATCCACCGGCTGAAGCTTAATTAATTTATACCCGCCTTCGCAAAGTAATTTTACGTCCCTTGCTTGCGTGGAAGGATTACAACTAATATAGATTAGTTTTGATGGCTTAAGTGCAAGAATATCATTCACGGTTTTAGGGTTCATCCCACTCCTCGGCGGATCGGCAATAATAATATCCGGCCTGGGAATCATTCTTTCTTCGACTTTTGGAAGAAACGATTTATTAAGATCGGCAAGGATCGGTTGGAAATTCGTAATATTGTTTAAACCTATATTTACCTTCGCATCCTCAATTGCGGGAACAACGCTTTCGAATCCGTAAATTTCCTTAACCAAACCAGAAATGAATATTGGAATTGTACCGGCCCCGGAATATAAATCATAAACAACTTTATTTCCTTTAAATTCTGTAAAATCCACAGCTGTTTGATAAAGCCGCTCCGCCTGATGCGTATTAGTTTGGAAAAATGAATTTGCGCTTATTCTAAACTTCTTCCCACCGATAAAATCATAATTAAAACCGGGACCATGAAATACAATTTCATAATCGCCCGTAGCAACTTGGGCTTTTTTACGATTTATATTATTTATTACCGTTGTTACTTCAGGAAATTTTTCTAATAATTCATTTTTATATAAAACGAACAGTCGTTCGTTTTCTTCCGAAGTAACTAAATTGATCATTAAATCCTTTGTGTGATACGAATTGCGAATTATCAAATTTCTTAAAAAACCGGTATGATTTTGCGTAGAATAGATAGAAATCGCACGACTTTTGAAGAAATCTCGAGTAAAATTCAAAATCCGGTTACTCAGTTCCGATTGAAGAAAACACTCATCTATATTCAAAACTTTATCGTACAAACCGGGAATGTGCAAACCAAGGGCAAAATCTTTATCGGCAATTTCCTGCATAGAATTGATTTCATTTTCAGTAAGCCAGCGTTTAACCGCAAATGAAAATTCCATTTTGTTTCTATAAAAGAAATTGTTTTCGGAAGGAATTATGGGCAGCATTTCAAAATCCTTGAATCCACCGATTCTTTCAAAAATATCTTTCACCTGTTCATGCTTAAATTTTGTTTGCTGTTCATAAATCAAATCTTGAGATTTGCAGCCCCCGCAAATTCCAAAATACTTGCAAAGCGGTTCGGTTCTAAAAGGTGATTTTGTGATAAACTCTTTTACTTTCGCTTCGGCATATGATTTTTTAATCTTCCTAAGCTCAGCAATTACTCTATCTCCGGGGTACGAACCATCGACAAACACAACATATTTTTTCGGCTCTTCATTTAGGGAGTTTACTTCTTTTATTGTCTTGGCAACACCTTTGCCTTCGAATGCGTAACCCGTAATTTCCAATTCAAGTAAGTCGCCTTTTTTCAATTTTAATCCTTCTTCAAAAGCAGAACATAAAATCCGATGTGTTTATCTCCGCCAAGTTTTAAATAGACATTAGATTCGTGACTTATTTTGTTCACTATTTTTTTATAATAACTTTTTTCGCTGTCGGTTAAATTATAAACTGCGTCATCCAACATAGCGGCGTTAATTGAATAAAACTCTTTTAAAGTAGAAGAAAAATTCTCAGAAGCAATTATCGAAAATTTTCTTTCCGAATAATACTTTTGAACATCTTCGTGATAAAGCGGCAGCATGCTTGAAGCGTCAAAAATATCCTGCATAAAACGCGGCTGCTCATTAACAAGCGAAACAATTTCGCCGACACAAAAATACCCGCCGGGTTTTAATATTCTTTTTATTTCTTTTACAATCTTATTCCTATTTACAAGTGAGATCGAAGCCTGCGCGTAAATCAAATCGAATTCATGTTCATTGTAATCTGTTGTTTCATAACTCATCATTTTCAAATTAACCGCTTCGTCGTTCTTTAGAACGAGTTTTGAATTCAGCAATGATTCGTATTCTTCAACTATTAATTCAATTTTTACATTGTAAATATTTGCTAATTCAAGTGCGGGGATTTCGCTCGAGGAGCCAATCACCAAAATCGATTTCGGCTCGTCACCTAATTTTCTTTCTAAAAATTCTATTTGCTTTGCCAAGCCCGGCAATAATATTTGTTTTCTGTTTTTCATATTGTAAAGATAAACAAGTGAGAATTGATTTGATGTTTTTTATTATAGGGAGAATGATAAAATCACTCTCCCTTTTGTTAATAAACTAAATTTCTTCAAATTTAATTTCGGCAATTTGAATATGAACAAGATTTTCCGCGTTCGTAATCCATAGGCGTATAGATTCCATCATATTTTTATCGGGCGCGCCGACACGAACATCCGGCAAATCAACCGGAATTTTTAATTGCATCCAGCCATCTTTTCCGTATTCGATAATTCTGCTTGCAATTAATTTATTTTCATCCAAAGGTATCTTATATGAAAAATAATCATTATCGATATCCAGCATATAATTTTTGTTAATATCCTCGGTATCATATAATCTTTTGATTTCCAGCAATGATTTATTGTTTTCCAATCCGTTAATATTTTCGAACTTATTGTGTTGAAAAGAAAAATCATCTCCGTTGGGATCATTTTCGTTATTATAAACCGGTTCCATTAAATTAAATATTCCGTCGATGCCTGTGTCTTCCCCATCATCTAGCAAGTTGTTTGCATTTTTATCTTCCGTGTCCAATCTTCCGTTCGGTATTACTTCTTCCGAAATTTTCCCAATATCAAAATTCAATTCCGCATCCGGGAAAGAATTCTCAATTCTAAGCCAAATTTTTAGAACAAGATTTTCCCTTTGAAATTTTTCCGAAATACTATCCGGTAATTCGCAGAAAAACCCGCCCCAATTGTTTTTAAAATCCTGGGAGATTTCGCTATTGTTATAAATTCCTTTTTTTGAAGGATTAAAAATTACATCAAGGACGGTAACGAGAGATTCCTGAGGACTAACTTTAACATCATCGGCAAGAATATCATTAACATGATAATACGAAGGCGTGTTGTTGTACCAATAAATATGTGCCCTTTTTTGCTGAGCAGTTATAGTGTTTTCATTAAGTCCAAAAGCCGGGATACTCGATTGGATATACTTACCATAATTCACTAAATCTGAATAAAAATAATTTTCACTTTTTGGTGCAATAATACTATTGTCTTCGCTGCAACTAACTGCAAGCATAAATATTATTAACGTTGCGACGAGAAATAAAACAAATGATGGAATGTTCAGAATGATCTTTTTGAAGGCAGGCACAATTAACCTCTCTTTTGTTTGTGATTGTAACTAACAATTAAACGGTCAAAGAGAGATTTATGCAGACTCCTAATTTTTCTGCTTCAAGTTTAGGGTATTTCAATTTAACATGCAATAAGCATTAAAGTTTTTTTATAATTGCTTTATATTTTTCGCGAGTCTATCTATCTAATAAAGTGTGCTTTTGTATTTATATTAAATTATTTTTAGAATGAAATGAAAACAAAAATACTTTT
Organism: uncultured Melioribacteraceae bacterium; assembly: GCA_964601095.1. GTDB lineage: Bacteria > Bacteroidota > Ignavibacteria > Ignavibacteriales > Melioribacteraceae > JAEWUC01. The sequence goes on from CAZRMG010000060.1 coordinate 8,501, forward strand.
AAATATTTTATTAGCTGGTCTAATTTTTATTTCCGGCTGCGGTGATAAACTTCCAGCCACCGATGATTTTCGAAATGAAAATTTTCAACTTGTAAATCAAAACAACAAACCTGTTTTATTCCCAAATATTGTAAAGGGTAAAATCTCAATTATCGGATACATTTTTACAAACTGCCCGGATATCTGCCCGCTTACAACAAACAACATGCGTTTAATCCAGGAAAAAGTAAAAGAGGAAAAAATCGACGGCGTTGAATTTGTGTCGATAAGTTTTGATCCGGAAATAGACACACCCGAAGTATTACGCAAGTTTGCAGAAATTCGAAATCTTGATTTGAGCAACTGGACTTTTTTAACGGGAGAAAAAATCATTGTCGATTCATTAATAAAGAAAGTCGGGGTGTTTGCAGTGCCGGGCGATTCAACAGTTTTGAAGAGCGGTAAAACAATTTATTATTACATTCACACGGACAGGATTCAATTAATAGATAAAGATGGAATGACGCGCAAAAATTATCCCGGAAGTAAAATAAATCTTGATGAGATTGTCTCGGATATAAAATATTTAGCCGGGGAGTAGCAGCTATGTTACGAACTTTTAACAAAAAATTTATTTTAACTGCCGGACTAATCTATATTTTATTCGCCGGTTCAGTTATGGCAAAGTTATCCGAGGATTCACTAAAAACAAAAACGGGATTCCCGGTAATTCTTGATGCGGATACATTGTTTAATCTTTATAGTGGTATCGGAATTTTCGCTGCGGCAAAAAGGGCAGAAGAGATTGGTTTAAAATTAGACGAGCTCGTTGAGGAAGAAACATTGAATTTTGATTCCGTTAAAACGGAACAACAAAATGATTATTGGCTTTTAACTTATTACGGCACAACAATAATGGCAGTAACGCCTGCAGATGCAAAACCTGCCAATATGAAAATTTCCGAACTTGCACAATCTTACAGAAAAATTATCATCAATAAACTTAAAACAACTCGTTTACTTTACAGTCAAAAATCATTGATTGAGAAGGGATTGTTCACATTACTATATATAATTCTTTTAACTGTATTCTTTTGGCTCTCTACCAAAGTATTTCCATGGATATATAAGAAAGTTGAATCATTTGAGGGAAAACAAGTCAAATCCGTATCGGTAAAAGGGAAAGAGATTGTTCGTTCTACTTCAATAGTAAGCTTACTTATTGTTTTATTACAGGGCGTACGTTTAGCACTTTCACTTTTTGCAATCTACCTTTTTATAACCGAAATAATTTCACTTTGGCCTTATACAAGAAAATGGGATATAGAACCCATATTAAAAGGAATTGTTCTTTTCATCTTTTACACGATTGTTTTTCTTTTCACCGGGAAGGGTGTTGGAGTATTTGTAAAATATATGTTTCGTAAATACGATACATGGAAAGGGACACAGATAAAATCAGTAAAAATTAAATCGGTTGAATTATTATCGGCAGACAGAACCGTAGAAATCTTAAAACTCACAACCAAGGTTTTCCGCTTCGCACTTTTCCTTATCGTTTTCTATATGTATATAACTATATCTTTCAGCTTGTTCACATTTAGCGAAAATTGGGCTGGTACTTTGTTAAATTACATATTAAAACCACTCAATTCAGTTTTCCTTTCAGTTATCAATTTTCTGCCGAATTTGTTTTTTATAATTGTCATCATTTTTGTTTTCAGATACCTGCTGCGGTTAATCAAATTCATTTTTCACGAAGTTGAAGTTGGCAACTTAACATTTCCAGGATTTCATGTTGATTGGACAATGCCGACATACAAGATTGTCCGTTTCCTTGTTTTAATACTTGCCGTGATAATCATATTCCCATATCTGCCCGGTTCCGATTCGCCGTTTTTTCAGGGCGTTTCTGTTTTTGTAGGAATTTTATTTTCTTTCGGCTCGACGTCTGCAATTGCAAATATAGTTGCGGGAGTTGTAATTACATATATGCGTCCTTTTAAAATTGGCGAC
>CAZRMG010000061.1:0-10494 GCA_964601095.1 uncultured Melioribacteraceae bacterium
TCTCGTTTTGTCGCCGTACTGTATCGGTTCCATTCCGATTTTCAAACGTAAATCGATAACCGGCACTACGCTTCCGCGAAGATTAATAACTCCCTTTACAAACTCCGGTGTGTGCGGAACGTGAGTTATCGGAACCATTCTAATTATTTCAACAATTTTTAGAATTTCAATTCCGTAATATTCTTTGCCGAGACAGAACCGTAAATATTTCCCTTCCATATTAAGAAGCGATTTTGTTTTTAATGACTCCGCGTTTTCTTCTTCCCGATTTGCAAGTTTTTGGATCTTATCTGCAAACTCTTTTTCATTAACATGGCTAACCGCAGCAGCTTTATCGCTTTCAGGGCATGCGGCATCCGCAAAACGCATATCGACAAAATCGTTAAGATTTATTATCGATCCCATTCCCATTTTATCATGCATATAATGTTGAATGAAATCGAGATCTTTTTTTACCGGGTATAAATTATTTGTTTTAATTCCTTTTGGTTCCGTAAGTACATTTTTAAGAATCGGCACCTTTAAACCCAATTCTTTTTTAGGATCGAGAAATTCAACAGCTACTTCCGCTGCAAAACCCGGTTTCTGTTCAATTGTTTTGCCGGCTTGAACAAGAAGTTTAGTAAACTCCTGCACCGCATCGGGATAATTTTTAATGAAGTCTTCCTGAACTGCCAAAACGCAGCACGGATGGTTTTCCCATATTTCGCTCGATAAGAAATTCAATTCGGCAATACCAGATGCAATTGCTTTTGTACCCAATGGTTCTGCAACTAAGAACCCGCCTGCATCGGTATTATCGGCCATAAACTCGCCCATTTTTATCGGGGCCACAACTTCGAAATTTACATCAACATCCTTTTGACCTGTTACTCCAGGTTTCAAACCAAGATTACTGAAGTAAACATGTCCCAGCATATTATGAATAGACATTGTGTGCGGAATGTAAAATGATTTATCTTCGAAAAACTCCGCGCCGTGTAAATGATTGCCGAGTTTATTTCTTACGCAAATGCTGCCGTTTTTATGAGCGAACAGTACCAATTTTAGCGGTACTCCGTAATTGTACAAATCCATCGCAAGAGGAGCCAGAATGAACGCAGCATCGGCTGTTCCATTTTCCAACGATTTGGCTACTGCGTTCCAGCTGGACAAACATTCGGTTTCAAGCTCAAAATATTTTGGTGTTACTTCATTATTTTTAATTAAACTTTTTAAAACGCCGAGAGTTAAGTGATCGGTGATTTGAATGTGGATAGCTTTCAGAATTACTTTACCCGATGAAGTAATTCGGGCTTCGCGGCTCATCGGTTTCTGTTCTTCTTTGTCAGACTTAACACCGAATGCTTCATTTATTTTTTCGAGAAGTTCTTCTTTATTAAATGGTTTGGAAATAAAACTTGAAACGCCTGCTTCAGCAGCTTTTTCAATTTCTTTCTTTTCACCTCTTCCGGTTGCCATTAAGAATGGAATATTCTTTGTCGCTTCATTGGAACGGACCCATTTTAAAAGTTCAAAGCCATCCATTTCTGGCATGTTCCAATCGCTTATAATTAAATCAACAACGGGATCATTCTTTAAAAATTCAACCGCGTCGTTCCCGTTTTCAGCTTCTTTAATATTATTTAATTCTAGTGAATTAAGAGTTTTGCTTTCCATTTTACGCATTACGGAAGCGTCTTCAACAAGCAAAATCTTGATGTTTTTATTCCATTCCATATTTACCCGTTTAATTTTTTACTTATCAACGAAATGTACCCTTATACAAAAAACTATGGATTTTATATTCACTATCGTGTATTAACCGGATTTTTAAAGCACAAAATATGATGATTTTTAAAAAGACTAAGATTCTACATTAAGAACATTTAAATAGAATTTTTATTCATCTTAAGGTCTAAAGTCTTTTTTACATAGTACGATAATGAATTCACATACTAACATTTTTTCAGAGGGCCATGGCACTATCACAATTAATTAGTGTTGATGAAAGTAAATGTGTAAACTGTCATCAATGTATCGCGGTATGTCCCGTTAAATACTGCAACAACGCCAACGGAAATTACGTGTCCGTGAATGCCGATTTATGCATAGGATGCGGAGAGTGTATTTCTGCTTGTGAACACAATGCAAGAATTTCTTTAGATGATTTTTCAAAGTGGATGAATGCAATAAAAAGTGGTGAAAAAATTGTTGCAATAGTTGCCCCTGCCGCAGCTTCAAATTTTCCCGATCAGTATCTTAATTTAAACGGCTGGCTGAAATCTTTAGGCACAAAAGCCGTATTCGATGTTAGTTTCGGCGCCGAGTTAACTATCAAATCATATCTCGAACATGTTAAGAAAAACAAGCCGAAGGCAGTTATTGCACAGCCATGCCCCGCAATTGTAACGTATATTGAAATTTTCAAACCGGAACTTTTGCCTTATCTCGCACCGGCCGACAGCCCAATGATGCACACGATGAAAATGATTAGAGAATTCTATAAGGAATATTCGGGTTATAAATTATTGATAGTGTCGCCTTGCGTTGCAAAGAAGCGTGAATTTGAAGATGTTGGAATCGGCGATTATAACGTAACTATTAAAAGCATTCAAAAATATTTTGATGAGAACAACATACGGCTTTCATCATTTTCAAAAGTAGATTACGACAACCCGCCGGCAGAAAGAGCTGTACTTTTTTCTACACCGGGCGGTTTATTAAGAACAGCCCAAAGAGAGAACCCGGATATCGTTAATGTTGCGCGTAAAATTGAAGGACCCGAACTTATTTACGAATACTTTGAACATTTGAATAAGGATATACTTTCGGGTAAAGCCCCGCTTTTAATTGATTGTTTGAATTGCGAAATGGGATGTAACGGCGGCACCGGAACCGTGCGTGATAAATCGGTTGACGAACTTGAGTTTTACGTCGAAAAGCGCAACAAAGAAATGCAAGGAAAGCATAAATCCAAAATATCAAAAAAACCTTCCCGCAGAAAAATCTCTAAAACTGTAAACAAGTTTTGGAAAGAGGGTTTATATTCAAGAAAATATAAAAACCTATCAGCACATTTTTCTGAAAGTGTTAAAATTCCATCTAAGAGCGAGATTGAAAAAATATTTGAACAAATGATGAAAACAACCGAGGAAGATATCAAGAATTGCTGTGCTTGCGGTTACGATAGCTGTGAAAAAATGGCGATTGCTATTTATAACGGATTAAACAAAAAAAATAATTGTCATGTTTATCTTGAAAAGATTGAACAGCAATTCGCCGACAATCTTCCGCTGGTCAAAAAATTTGCAATGGGCGATCTAACTATTCGTTTTAATGAAGTCGGTCAGACGGAAGCCGCAAACTTTTTTAAAGAATTCAATCAGTCGCTTTCTTCTATCAATGAAATGTTTATAAAGATTTATGAACTTGTCGAAGTTTCTGCAGAGTTATCAATGCAAATATCCACCGACACGGAAAGTCTTACAATCGGCGCCGACGAACAAAACAAACAATCTTTACAAATAGCATCGGCTGTTGAACAAATGGCAAGCACGATATACGACAATACTAAAAATTCGGAATTGGCATCTGTTAATGCAGGGCAGTCAGTTGACAAAGCTAATGCAGGAGAGGAAATTGTAAAACAAACCGTTGTTGGTATGCAAAATATTATTAAGGTGGTTTACGACGCGGCAAGCACTATAAAAAATTTAGGTTCCAGCAGTCAACAGATTGGCGAGATCGTACAAGTTATAAACGACATTGCAGACCAAACAAATCTTCTTGCATTAAATGCGGCAATTGAAGCAGCGCGCGCGGGTGAGCAAGGAAGAGGTTTTGCAGTTGTTGCCGATGAAGTTAGAAAGCTTGCCGAAAAAACTACAAAAGCAACAAAAGAAATTTCCCAAATGATTATGACCATTCAAAGTGATACAAACGCAGCAGTTGTTTCAATTGAAAGAGGTTCCGACGAAGCTGAGAAAGGACGTATTTTGTCGGAGAAATCCGGCGAAGCTTTAAATGAAATAAACAGCATGGTTAAAGTTACTGTTGATGTAATTAATAACGTGGCTTCTGCCAACGAGGAATTATCCACAACCGTTGAAAACATAAGTCAAAACATTCAATCAATCAGCGAAGTAACTTCTAACTCAACTTCTTCTATTAAGCATGTTGCTTTCTCGATCGATGATTTAAATAGATACAGCCAAAATCTCAGCAGTTATTTAAAAGCATTTAAGATTCATAAAAGCGAAATGGAATATATAAACAATTAACTGCTGTGCACGTTTAAAACTAAACCGGGCATTGCATTAACACAGCATGCCTGGTTTGTATTTTTCATCTTATCAAAAAGTATCTCTAATTTTTTTATCTGCATGATTAAAACCAGCCAAAATTAATCATAACATAATTTGTGCTTATTTATCTTTATAAATAACTTGTTCCAACAAAAGCATAACAATATGAGTAAAACGCAATCATCCGGCAAAAAAGCATGGGTAGTTTCCGCAACAATGGGTTACGGTCATCAACGCGCTGTTTACCCGCTTAAAGATATTGCGGAAGAGGATATTTTAACCGTCGGTTCCGCACATGCTGCGACAAAGAATGAAGAAAAGTTATGGAAACGTGTTCTGGGTGCGTATGAATTTATGTCGCGGGCCCGCGGAATTCCTTTTATAGGTAAATCAATTTTTTCTTTGTTAGATACATTTTTGCACATACCGTCTTATTACCCGATGCGCAATTTATCGAATTCGACTTTCCAGGTTGATCTGCTTCAATCCAGTATCAAAAAAGGTTTGTGTTCAGCAATGCTTGATAAAGTCGGCACAATAAATCTCCCTATCGTAACTTCATTTTATGCTTCGGCAATAGCGGCAGATATGAACGGCTTTCATAGCATATACTGTATAATTTGCGATGCCGATTTAAACCGCGTTTGGGTGGCCAAGGAACCATGGGAAAGTTCTATAAACTATTTTGCACCTTGCGGTAAAGCAGCACAAAGATTAAAAGCATACGGCGTGCCCGATGAAAGAATTTTTATAACGGGATTTCCGCTTCCATTAGAATTATTGGGTGATGAAAAATTAAACGTTCTTAAATCAAATTTAGGCAAACGATTACGCAGACTTGATCCGCAGAAACAATTTTGGCAAAGACACGGCGTAAGTGTTGAACATTTTCTTGGGAAAGAAAATTGTATTAATAATAACGAACAAAGATTAACAATCACTTATGCCGTTGGCGGAGCCGGGGCATTAAAAGAAATTGGCGGTAAAATTGCGCGAAGTCTGCAGAATGAAATTAACAACGGATCGGTAAAATTAATTTTAGTGGCAGGCACAAAAGAAATTGTGCGTGATTATTTTGTTGAAACAAAAAACAAAGTTGCCCCCGGCAGTTCTAATATAGAAATAATCTATTCCGACTCAATGCATGATTACTTTGACAAGTTTAACACAGCACTTGCGGACACGGATATTCTATGGACAAAGCCGAGTGAACTTTCTTTTTATACGGCGCTCGGTATCCCGATAATTATGACTCCACCAATCGGTTCGCAAGAAAAATTCAATCGGAAATGGCTTTTCGAAATCCAGGCGGGAATCAAACAAGTCAACCCCGATTATTCAAACCAATGGATTACCGACTATTTGAAAAAGGGAATACTTGCCGAAGCGGCTTGGTCGGGATTTTTAAAAGCGCGTAAACTCGGCACTTATAAGATTATTGAGATATTAAACACCGGAAAAATGACTCAAGATAATTCTCCTGTGATGAGATAGTTTTATGAAACCGCAGAAACAAAAAATACTATTTGCATATTTGAAAACAGGCGGCGGACATATTGCGCCTGCAAAATCAATTGCAAATTACATATCAAAAAATCGCGACGATGCCGATGTTGTTTTATTCGACGGCTTGGAAAAAAGCTGGTGGTTCGCCCGTTTCGTTATTGTTGACGGTTACCGCATTCTACAAAACAAAGCCAAATGGATTTATGAGTTGATTTACCTGTTCGACAAATTTAAACCCGCAGCTCAATTAAGCGCGTTCCTTGTAAAAATTAATACTCAAAAATATCTCGAAGAAAAAATATTAAAAGAAAGACCGGATAAAATCGTAATACTTCATTTTCTTATTGTAAAACCGATCTATAATATCATAAGAAAACATAAACTCGATATAAAAATTTTTACGCTCGTAACTGATCCTTACACGGCTCATCCAATTTGGTTTTTAAATAAGAAACAAAATTTTATTTTATTCAGCGAAAGGTTGAAAACAAAATGTATAAAAGACGGAATTGATGAAAAGTATTTACATGTTTTCTCATTTGTACTCGGTGAGAAATTCTCATCAAAAATAATTCATGAAGATTCAGCTATTATTAAAAAACGACTCGGATTCCAGAAAGAAAAAGTTCTGCTAATTCTCGGCGGCGGCGACGGGATTCCAAAAGGTATTTCAATTCTTAAAAACATTATAAACTGCTGCGGTGATTTTGAAATTGCTTTTGTTTGCGGCAACAATAAAAGAATGCATAACAAAGCAATACGGCTAAAAAACAAATACACGTTCGATAATTTAAAAATTTACGGTTATGTGGATTTTGTATATGATTTGCTCAACATTTCAGATGTTGTAATTACAAAATGCGGCGCCTCAACTTTTATGGAAATATTGATGATGGGCAAAGTACCCATTGTTAACAGCTATCTTTGGGAACAGGAAAAAGGCAATGTTGAGTTTCTTGTTGAGAATGAGCTTGGGATTTATGAAAAGCGGGTTTCAAAACTTCCTGTAATTATCAACAAACTATTTAATGATGAAAAATATTTAAGCGAATTCAAATCCAACATAGAAAAAGCAAACCTTAAAAACGGTACATCAGAAGTAGCTGAATACATACTTTCTTAATTTTTCCTTGCGCACATTGCATCTCTGCGTGAAGTTATTTTTTCTGAAATTGCAAACCAATAATAATTTATATTATATGCCGTGTTTGTCCTTCGCCCAACACAACAAATTTTTTAGTGGTTAAGGCATCAAGCCCCATTGGTCCGTACGCATGTAGTTTTGTTGTTGATATTCCTATTTCGGCGCCCAAACCCATTTCGCCGCCGTCGGCAAACCTAGATGATGCATTTACCATAACCGATGATGAATTAATATCTTGTATGAATTTTTGGCTCGTCTGCAAATTATTAGTAACAATTACTTCGGTATGGTTTGAACCATATTTTTCAATGTGTTCGATTGCTTCGTCATAATTTTCAACAACTTTTGATGCGATTATTAATGATAAAAATTCGCAACCGAAATCTTCTTCGTTGGCGGAAGTAACGTCAGGCAAAATTGATTTTGTTTTTCCACATCCGCGGATTTCAACATTCCTCATTTTCATTGCTTCGAATGCTTTTGGCAAAAATTCATTTGCAATGTCTTTATGAATTAGCATTGTTTCAAGAGCGTTGCAAACACCGGGTCGTGATGTCTTCCCGTCAATTAAAAGATTGATTGCTGTTTCAACATCCGCATCTTTATCAACATAAAGATGACAAACACCTTTGTAATGTTTTATTACCGGTATACGGCTGTTCTCGGCTACAAATCTTATAAGTCCTTCTCCGCCGCGTGGGATTACAAGATCAATGTATTCATCCAGTTTTAATAATTCGAGCATCGCGTTTCTATCTGTTGTCGGCATAAAAGTAATAACCGATTTATCAACACCGCATTTTTCTATTCCTTTATGAAGAGCTTCGACAACAGCAATGTTTGAATTAAACGCTTCCGAACCACCGCGGAGTATTACCGCGTTGCCGCTTTTCAAACACAAACCCGCAGTATCCGAAGTTACATTCGGGCGAGCTTCGTAAATAATGGCGATAACACCAAGAGGAATGCTCATCCTTGCAACTTGTAAACCGTTAGGACGAATTTTAAAATCACTAATCAACCCAACCGGATCGGAAAGATTCACAACCTCTTCCAGCGCTTTAGCCATACCCTCAATTCTATCTGTTGTTAGTAACAATCTATCGAGCATAGCATCCGATAATTTTTTCTCTTTCCCCTTTTGGATATCGATTGCATTGGCTTTTAAAATTTCTGCTGCATTTTTGCGGAGGGCTTCCGCCATAGATAAAAGCAATTCGTTTTTTTTATTTGTTGATAAGCGCGCAAGTTTGTTTGCTGCAATACGACTTTGTTTAACCAATTCAATTAAATCGTTTTTCATTTTTATTCCTTTCAAAAATCCAAAATTAAAACAAGTTCATCTCGGTGGATTACTTCTTGTTTAATTTCGTATCCAAGTATTGAAGAAATCTCTGAACTCTTCTTACCTATTATTTTTTTTAAATCGTTTGAACTATAACGCGTAATTCCTTTCGCTATCATTTTCATTGTTTTCATTTCTTTGATAAATATCTCAACTGTTTCGCCTTTCTTAAAATCATTTTCAATCGCTGTAATTCCAGACGGCAAAAGAGAAGCGCCTTTTTGACACACAGCTTTCGCGGCACCTTCGTCAACAATTATTTTTCCGCCGTTTGTTTTTGTGTGCAATATCCAATGTTTTTTTGCAGTCATCGGGTTTGATGATTTTTTGAATATTGTACCTTTTAGTTTTCCCAGAAGTAAATTATCGAGTACTTCCTTTTTTGTGCTGTTTAATATTACAGTATCTATTCCGCGCACAGTTGCTTTATGCGCCGCTTCAATTTTGGTTTTCATTCCGCCGGTTGCAATCGGGTTTTTCGAATCTTGAGCGAGTGAATAAATATCTTTATCAATCTTTTCCACAACGGGAATAAGCTTAACATTTTTATTTCTGCGCGGGTCGGCTTCATACAATCCGTCAATATCGGTACATATTATTAGAAGATCCGCTTCCGCAAGCATTGCAACATAAGCTGCAAGATTGTCGTTGTCGCCGACTTTCAATTCTTCGATCGCCACGGTATCGTTTTCATTTACGATAGGCAATGTTCCGAGCTCAAGCAAATTGTGAATCGTGTTTTTGGCATTTACAAATTTCTTGCGGTCGTGAATATCTTCGTATGTAAGAAGAATTTGGGAACACGGGAAATCGAAAAAGCGGCTCCAACTTGCCATTAGTAAAGTTTGACCAATAGCCGCGAGGGCTTGTTTTTCCGGTATCGAACGCGATGTTCGTTTCTGCATCTGCGGCTGAGTTGATAAACCCGCAGCCACCGCACCCGACGAAACTAAAATTATTTCTTTGCCCTGGTTTCTCGATTCGGTTATAAACGAGGCAATAGGAAGCATGTGTTTTGCGCTTATCTTTTGTCCGCCCGGCGCAATTAATGCGCTGCCGACTTTAATTACCGCACGGCGCCATTGCCGTATTGATATTCCTTCCATCTTTTGAAAATCCGGTTGATTGGTAAAAGTGGGATTTAAAATACACAAAAAGTACGAAGTGTGCTTGAATGAATGTAGGGTTTAGAGTAAAGAGCGTAGAATGATAAATTTGTTTACAAATTTAAAACCTAAATTCCTAAAGTCAGTTAATGACTTTTTTGATATTCATCAACAAATCTGTAAAAGAATCCACCCTCTTCGTTCCCCCGAAATTATTTATATTTGCTACCATTATTGAAATAATTTTAGAGAAATAAATGCATCCCAAAAATCTTGAAGACATCCCGAAAGCGTATAATCCAAAAGACGTTGAAGACAAATGGTACAAGTACTGGTACAATCACAATCTTTATCATTCCGAAGTTGATGAAACGAAAAAATCATATACAATTGTAATTCCCCCGCCGAACATTACAGGCATTTTGCATATCGGGCACATTTTAAATAACACGCTGCAGGATATTTATATCCGTTACAAGCGCATGAAAGGATTCAACTCATGCTGGGTTCCGGGCATCGATCACGCATCAATTGCTACCGAAGCAAAAGTAGTTGCGATGTTAAAAGAGAAGCATATTACAAAAGATGAAATTTCGCGCGAGGAATTTTTAAAATATTGTTACGAATGGAAAGAAAAATACGGCGGAATAATTTTTCAGCAGCTCCGTAAACTCGGCGTTAGCTGCGATTGGCAGCGCGAACGCTTTACAATGGACGATCATTATTACAAAAAAGTGATAGAGGCATTTGTAAAACTTTACAAAGAGGGATTGATTTACCGCGGATATAGAATGGTAAATTGGGACCCGGCATCGAAATCCGCAATCTCCGACGAAGAAGTTTATTACAAGGAAATTCAAGGAAAACTTTGGTATTTCAAATACCCGGTTAAAGATTCGAATGAATTTGTAATTGTTGCAACTACCCGTCCCGAAACGATGCTCGGTGACACCGGCATTGCGGTTAATCCCGATGATGAACGTTACAAACATTTGATCGGCAAAAAAATCAGTCTTCCGATTGTAGGAAGAGAAATCCCGGTATTTACCGACGATTATGTTGATAAGGAATTCGGTACAGGCGCGGTAAAAGTTACACCCGCGCATG
>CAZRMG010000062.1:0-10439 GCA_964601095.1 uncultured Melioribacteraceae bacterium
CTCCGACTCGTCGGAGACGAGGCGAGCTCTCCCGATAAATCGGGATCGAAATGACCAACAACTTTTTTCAAAGGTCTCCAGTAAACGGTTTGTTGTACTATGAAATGAAACTCGGCACATAAGTTTTATATAGATAATTTTGAAAAATTTTGCTGAGGCAAAGTATTGAATGAATACAAGATTATCAATGAGAAAAAATTAGGTCAATTTGTTTCTATAGCTTGAATAAAATTTGTGTTTTATAGATGGCTTCCACTTTCTCAATTTGCTTTTGGTTAATTGTAATGGTTTTTATTTCTTGTTTTATAGTAAAGTTCTCAGGATTAAAGGGTGAGCCGTAAATATCTGCATATAATTTTATTTCATTTTCTTCGGATATAATTTTCATATCATCAATAGAATTAAAAATCCAATCCCCCGAAAACAACAACCGGTTTATTTCATTTAACAACCCGGAGAGAAGTTCTTCCAAAGTGCCGGCTTTAAAGTACAAGAATTTCCATTCTGTCGAAGAAACGTCTGTACTTTCAACCGTGGCATCGCGCCAGGCATGGCACGAAAGTGAAAACAAATCTTCAATTGTTATTGCCTCAACTTCCACGGCTATGTCATTCATATTCTCTATAAATCGATAAGCCATTTCAATACCCTCTAGATTGGCTTTTCTAAATTACAAATGTTTTACAAAATAAATTATAAAGTGAAATTATTTCTACATTACTGAAATATCTACTTAATAGAAATGAGTGTCGAGAATACTCATCCATCAAAATATCCTCGACACTATTTTAGATGGGAAACATTATAAGTAATAAAGATATTTTATTTTGAATACGCTTACGCGATCAGTCAGATTCATATTTCTTTCAGTGTTGTTTCTATCTCGTGCTTCATTTAATGCCAGGTAAATCCAACTCTTTGGTGAAAATTGATATGAGAATAAAACGCCGAGAAAAATTCTTTCCATCTGTTGTGTCGATCGCAAATACAAATTATCTACATAAATGTAAAAGTTAAGATCATTCACCGGAGTAACAGAAACCCATGGACGTGCGTTGTAAGTTATTTCTTCAATATCATTGTTAGGATTGCCTTCAATCCACATGTCGAATGATGTTCCAAGCTGAACTATACTCGCAGCTTTCCATGAAAAATCAATTCCAGCCCATGAATAAAATGAAAGATATTCGCGCGAAAAGTTATATGTTTTTTCATATCCGCCGTATAAGTTGCCGCTCCACTTCGGACTAATATTATACCATGAACTTAAGCTGAGTGTATTGTTATCATATTTTACATCGGAGTCTTTTGCTTTAATTATATCCAATTCAATTTCAAATCCCCAATTATCTCTAAACTGCATGTTGTAACCGAATATCCAACCGTAATCAGTAAATTTATCAATCTTTTCGTGAGCTATAATTGGTCCTGTATAAATTAGTATTTGCGAAACCGCGCCTTCTTTAGGATACCACATTGGGCCTGTAATCCCCACCATTTGTGAAGTACCTTTCCACGGCACAAAGCCAACTTGGTCAACATTAAAATCACTTGTAATAATCCTTCCGCGCAAATAAGTAAGCCAGGTATCGCTTACTTTTGTGAATCCAGCTGAAGCAGCATAGCCGCCTTCTGAATTATTAATTGATCTCGCAAATTGATATGAAAGCTGCCAATTGGATTGTCTCAGTGCACCGTCGATATCAATCACGCCGTCTGTTTTATTCATGGATTGTTTGCTTACAAACAACACTCCAATATTTGAGTTATCGCCAATTGTTTTCTTAATTCTGCCGGAAATAAATGTTGCTTCAGGTTCTGTTTTGGAAGAACCACTGTAATCATAATCTTTACTTGGAGTTCTCGCTACAAAACCGCCGTACTCCCAATCGTCAATTCTGCCAAATGCTTTTGTTCCAAACGTGATAGGTACTTCAGAACCGTCGGCTAATTTTTTACCGATTCTTCTTGAATAAAAAAGTTCGAGCGGATTGTAAAATCCTGTATTCCTTTGTTTGCCTGAAGGCATAAAAATTTCATTGCCTTGAGTGAAGAAAGGACGTTTTTCGGAGAAATATGATTCGTAACGCGATATATTAAATGAGTAGGGATCAGCTTCAATCTGTGCAAAGTCGGGATTAGCAGTTGCCTGCAAAGTTAATTGGGGCGAAGGATTGTAAAAAATATCAAGCCCGGCATTCGGGTCAACTTTATATTTTCCATCGTCGAGATAAGTAATTTTTCCAAATGCAGTCGGATAGAATTCAAGATTCAAACCTTTTACCGAAGGTTTAAAATCTTCGAATAATAGTTTGCCGAATTTTGAAATACGTTGACCTTCGTTTTGTTCATAAGTACACCAGTATAAATCTTCTGCATCTTGCGGGCGCCACCTGTCAAAATCCAATCCCCAAAAAGTTAGTTCTTCGTTGTACTGAATTGATTTATATGGAATTTCCATTTCAACAACAAAGCCCCAATCGTAAATCTTTGCGTCGGAAAACCAAATGCCGTCCCAGCTATAATCGCGGTTACGTGCGTCGTCGAGAAGGCGGCAATCCATTCGAACTCCCGAAGCGCTTACCGCAAATTTATAAGCCGAACGTTTATCGCCGAATGTATCGAACATAATTGAAACAACATCTCCTGCAAAGTCATCCAATTTACCTGTTGTGTTTTGAATATTTTTTCTTTCGTCGAAACTTACTATTAAACAATAAAGAGAATTATCAGTGGTTAAAACTTTTGCGTATGTTCTCTTAGATGGATTTTTTCCGTAAAACGGTGCAAGTTGGAAAAAATTATCTACCGAGTCGGCTTGCGACCATGCAGCATCGATGACACCGTCTATTTGAATCGGCTCGTTAATTTTTTTGAGAGATATTGTTTTTTCTCTATTTGCCGCGTTTATTAATAAAGGCAAAAATAATATTAGGGTAAAAAACTTTATCATTTGTCTCTCTCTTTTTCTGTTTTTTTAGACGGACTCTTTATGAATAAGGTTGCAGCAATTCAAATAAATTTTAGGAAATAGTTGATTAGGATTTTGAATTGATTTTGCTTTTTATTGTTGCTAAGTTCAATACAAACGCGTTAACAAAAATGAATGAAAATAGATCAAATAAAGTTTTTTGCTATCCGTTTATACTGGCATTTATTATATGTTCATTTACTAATAACTCTAATGCAAATATAAACGAAGGCGGAGAGAAAACATTAATTTATCAAAAAGGAATTGAAGCTCTAAAAACAAAAGATACTGTAAAAGCCGTAAAATATTTTCAAGAATCAATTCAAAGATACAACGACGCAGCTTCAAATTTTTTACTCGCCAAAATTTATCTTAACCGCAATAGCTTTAACTATCGAAACAAAGCTTATGAACATTTTAGAAAAGCGGTTTTAATTGAGCCCAAGAATATTGAATACGGAATAGCTTTCGCTTCATTGATGAAAGATTTTGCACGGCGAAGTTCCGAAGCAGAATTTAAGAGAATAATTGCACTCGACAGTATGTTCGTTGACGCATGGTTGAATCTCGGCAAATTAAAAGATGAGGATTTTACCGAATACAATAATTCTGTCCGCAAAATGAGTGATGAATTTTACGGGAGTCTGCAGGAATACGCTTTGGATGATTTTAATGAAGCGGAAAAATATTATCAGACTGTACTTCAAATTGATTCAACTAATTATGATGCCAATTTAAAACTTGCATTACTTTATGAAAAAATCGGAGAGCCCGAAAAAGGAATTCCATTGCTAAATCGTTTAGTAATAGTAAATAAAAACGATAAGGATGTTCATTTGTGTTTAGGTCTTCTAAAATACAAAACACAAAAAATCAGAGAAAGTTACGAGGAATATAAAACGGCGCTGAACATGATGAATGAAGAAGAACGCTTGGATTTTACTTTCAACTCCGTAAAATTTTTGATTGAACCGGCTTTCGAAAACATTGTTGCAAATTTTAGTGATTATGAATTACGGCAATTCATAAATGCATATTGGAAATTTTTCGATCCGCTTTACATGACTGATTATAATGAAAGAATGCTTGAACATTATTCGCGTGTAGCGTTTGCACAACTTCATTTTTCATTGCCCAGACTCGGAAAACCGGGCTGGAAAACCGATAGAGGTGAGGCAGTATTACGTTACGGCGAACCGTTGAATTTTATGAGGATTCGTCCAAGTATGGAAAGCACCGGTGTGAATGTAAAAACCGAGGTTTGGAATTATAATGAAATGACATTGGGATTTACAGACATGGCATCATCGGGCAATTATCAATTCAGCGCACCCGACGCTCCCAAAAGCAAACTTCATACACAGTTTGCGGGTGATACTCAATTTTTCATAGAAAATTTAAGGAGAGTGAAGCACACTTTTTATGATCCCAAATTCGAAGGTCCAAAGTTCGATGTTGAATATTCTTTCGTGCAATTTAAAAATTATGAAAAGAGAAATCACACTGATCTTTACGTTAATTATAATTTAGCAACTCCCGATTCTCTTTTCGGAAAAAACATTTCTACAATAAAATATAATACCGGGCTTTTCTTCTTCGATAAAAACTATGAAGAACAATTTAGAAATTTATCCTCCTTCGAAATTAAAAAAGGCGATGGGGAGATGTTGACAAAAACACATCACACAATTGCGAGATCGGATTCGGGTTATGCTTCATTTGAGATTATTCGCGAGCATGATAAAGGCACTTTTGCAAACCGAACCAATCTTAAAATAAAAAAATTCAATCAACAAAGATTGGATATAAGCGACGTTCTTCTTGCTAATTATTCCGGAACAGATGCATCTAAAGGTGCAGTGTTCGTAAGAAGAGGAATTAGTATCAACCCAAATCCTTCCGATGAATTTACAAAGGATGAACCCTTGTTTATTTATTATGAGGTTTACAACCTTAAAAAAGATGCCGAGGGATTGACAAATTTTGAACAAAAAATTTCTATAAGAGAATATGAAGAAAAACCAAGCAGTGATTTGGAAAATGCCGCGGCTGCCGTTATAAAATTTTTAGGTATTGGTAGAAACGAAGAGATAACTCTAACTTCAAAGTATAAAACACTTGAAACCGATCCTCAAATTTATTTGCAGCTCGATCTCAGCAAATACGAACCGGGCAAATATGAAATTATAGTTTCAATCAAAGATATACTTCAGGATAAAGAAGTAGTTGCAAACACAATTGTAAATTGGAAAAACTAAATTCGAATTCTATGCCATTATTCAATTGAATAATTTTCTTCAGTCCCTCCAATAATTTTTTCGGCTTCTACATTAAACAATATGTAAATATCCATTTTATTTTTATTTTTGAAAGCAGTTCTTACAACTTATCTTAGTTCCACATTGAGGATAAAAAATGCTTAAAACTCCCGGTTTCGATAATGAAAAATATTTAAACGAGCAGACGGCTGAAATTTTAAAGAGAGTAGAACGATTTAACAGTAAACTATATCTTGAATTCGGCGGCAAACTTTTATTCGATTACCACGCTGCACGTGTTTTGCCCGGCTTTGATCCCAATGTAAAAATGCGGCTTCTCCAAAAATTAAAGAATAACATTGATGTAATACTTTGCATTTATGCCGGTGATATTGAAAGAAAAAAAGTCCGCGCGGATTTTGGAATTACATACGATTCTGACGCACTCAAAACAATTGATGATTTTCGTGAATGGGGAATAAAAATAAATGCGGTTGTTATTACACGTTATGAAGATCAGCCATCGGCAAAAGCATTTAAAAATAAATTGGAAAGAAGAGGTGTAAAAGTTTACACGCATAAAGCCACAAAAGGATATCCGAATAATGTTGATATGATTGTCAGCGATGAAGGTTACGGTGAAAATGATTATATAGAAACAACAAAACCGATAGTTATCGTTACGGGACCCGGACCCGGCAGCGGAAAACTTGCAACCTGTCTCAGCCAATTTTATCATGAATATAAAAGAGGAGTTAAAGCAGGATACGCGAAATTTGAAACTTTCCCAATTTGGAATTTACCTCTCAATCATAAAGTAAACGTTGCTTACGAAGCGGCAACAGTCGATCTTAAAGATGTTAATTTGATCGATCATCATCATCTCGAAGCGTATAATGAAAAAACGGTAAACTATAACCGCGACATCGAAGCTTTTCCATTATTAAAAAGAATTATCGAAAAAATTACCGGCGAAGAATCATTCTATAAATCACCAACCGACATGGGAGTGAACCGAGCGGGTTTCGGAATAATTAACGACGAAGTTGTACAGAAGGCGGCACATCAAGAAATTATAAGAAGATATTTCAGATGCGCGACCGAATATGCAATGGGTTTTGTTGATGCCGAAACTTTGCAAAGATCAGAGATGATAATGAAAAACATCGGCGCTAAAACCGAAGACAGAAAGGTTGTTCATTTTGCCCGCGAAGCTGCTCTTCATGCGGAAAAAAACGGTAAGGGTAATGAAGGTTTTTTTGTCGGTGCTGCAATTGAGTTAATCGACGGCACTATTATTACAGGAAAAAATTCGCCGCTGATGCATTCGGTTTCAAGTTTGATTTTAAATGCATCAAAACATTTGGCCGGTTTGCCCGATAACTTACAGCTTCTTCCGCCGAACATAATGAATTCAATAAAACATCTTAAAAAAGAAATCTTGAACGGTAGAGTTGTAAGTCTTGATCTTGAAGAAACTTTAATTGCGTTGAGTATCAGCGCAATTTCAAACCCCGCAGCGCAAATGGCATTGGAAAAATTAAAAGAACTCGAGGGCTGCGAAGTACATATTACCCATATTCCTACACGTGGAGATGAAGGCGGTTTAAGAAAACTCGGTGTGCACTTAACATGTGATCCGGATTTTTCCTCTAAACATCTTTTTACAAATTAAACTCTCTTTAGGATAAGCATCGTCATGTCGTCGTGTTGGGGATAATTATCAACAAATTTATTCACATCTTTCAAAACAAGATTTAACAAATCGTTGGCGCTTAAATTCCGGTTGTCTTTTATTAAAGCGATTAATTTTTCTTCACCGTATAGTTCTTCTTTTTCATTCATTGCTTCCGTAAAGCCGTCTGTGTACAAAACAAAAACATCGCCGGTTGCTATGTCAATTTCTTCTTCCTTTAAAGTAGAAGTAAAAATAGAACCTTCTTCCAAACCAAGAGCCATACCTTTACTGAAAAGTAATTTTGTACCGCCGTCAACTTGGCTGCATAAAATGCCCGGGTTGTGCCCTGCTCTCGAATATAGGATCTTATTTTTATAAACATCAAGTATCGCATAAAACATACTAACAAAGGAATTTTTTTCTATTGTTTTATATAGGAGTCTGTTAACCTTTGCTAAAACATTCCTTGGAGAAGTGTCTTCTTCGGCATGTGCCTGTAAAATTCCTTTTGTTAAAGTCATGTAAATTGCAGCGCCAACGCCTTTGCCTGAAACATCACCGATTGCAATTCCCAATTTATTGTTGCTAAGTTTTACAAAATCAAAATAGTCGCCGCCGGCTTCAACGGCTGGAATACTAATGCTTGCAACTTCGTAACCGGGTATTTCGGGTTCTTCTTTCGGCAATAAACTTAATTGTACTTTCGCGGCAATTTCCATTTCCTTTTTCAAACGTTCTCTTTCAGTAATTTTTTTTATGTGCGAGGGCAAGCCGTAATTTTCAAGTTCAAATTCTTCCTTCTTTATTCTGCTCATCACATAAATTATTGGTGTTATCAATAACGCGGCTATGAGAAAAATAAAATTCCATTCAAAGAAAGGATTGCTGGATGAATAAAGTGCAAATCCTTTTGAAATAACTGCCGCATGAAAATGAAGACTAATTATTGTTAATAAATCACATAAGAAGTATATATAAGCTATGCCGCAGCCGAACACAAAGCCGGCTATTAAATTTATTCCGAAATTATTCAATGACGGAGGAGTTGATGCAATTACAAATCCGAGTGTTGTAACTATGCCGGCAAGAATAATTGATACCCATTTTTTCTTCCATCGTTGGTATGAAATGTTGACTATGAAAAATGTTACTGCGATACCTGCAAGAGAGGCGGAGGTAAATGAATCGAGTATTATTGATACAGTTGGAATTATTGTTATAAAAGGTTCGTATAAACCTGTTGGCGATAGAAATATTTTAGTATCAGGTTGATTGAATATTATTCCCACTAATAAGTAACTTAAAGCAAGTGCCGTACCGAGAACATATCCTTTCATTAAAGATGTACCGGAATCTATAGAATAGAAATGACCTTTAATAAAAGCATCTATGCCTTTTAATTTATTAGGCCATAAACTTCTTGCATATGATTCACCCACAGACCACGCGGCAAAAACAAGTAGTGCAATAAAAAAATTAATGATCAGCCCGTTAATCAAAAACATTATTATTCTAATATTTAAAAAGGAAACATCTCCCAGAGATGCGCCTTGCCCGAGTCCCGGCCAATAATTAATTAATGAAATCAAGGACAAAATAAAATAAAGAATAAAAAACGATCTTCCGGCGCTTACCCAAATTTCGCCCTGGTGATATTTTTTTAAGAATAAGAAGAATGCGATAAGTATCAAGAATATTACAAAGATTACCGATACCGTCCCGTAAATCGCTTCTATCGCTTCAAAATACTCGCGGTCGCTTTGCGGTACTTCGAAGTAATGGTGATAACTAGAAATTATATTCCCAGAAATAATAGCAGTTATAACAATTTTAGCATTTAATGTTGGTTCGTCTTTCTCAAATCTGAAACTATAATCCGTTCTATTTCTAAAATTTTCTTCTTTCGATTCTATTAATTTATATTCGCTAAACTCGCTGCCAATTTCAGTCCCCAGATAATTTGATATCATTGCCGTTGCTTCTGTTTTTGAAACCGACGGAAGCAAAACGGTATCGGGCATCATATTTCTAAAACCGAATATCTCGCCATTATTTGTAACATCAACAAGAATAGTTGTCTGTTTTATTTGTTTGGGTAAATTCTGATGAAGCATCACCTGCCAGCCAAGCAAAGACCAGTTTTTACCTTCTTGATATTCTCTAAATTTTTCAGCGCCGAGTTTTTTTAATATGTATCTAACTTCTACCGTGGAGTTATCTAAAAAAGCTTCTTCAAAGAAACCGTCAGCGTTAATATTTTGTTTTTTCAAAAAGTCTTTTGCTATAGATATTGCTTCGGGACGGGTTACATTCATGTTCAAACTATTGTAAGTTGCGTTTGGGTAAACAAGAATGATTGCAGCAATTAAAATTAAACCAGCAGCAATCCAATATTTGTGTGTGGAAAAGTTCTTTTGCATTAGTAACCCTGACTTTGTTTTGAGTTCTGCTAATTTAAGACGGTTAAAAAATAGAAAGGTTTATGATGAGTAGCAATTTTTGAAATAAAAGTTTAATACACGTATGCTTAAGGAGTATAAAAAAATCATACTCCTTCTTTAATTTTTAGATACTCTCCAAATTCTTTATCGGAGCCGAGGATGTGATTGATTGTCCAATCTTTAAGGAAAGAAACAGTTTTTAAACTTAGAAGAAGATTGTTTTTTCCAAGGTCTTTGTCCAACTCCTTAAGTTTATCAATAAACCATTGATGTTCTTCTTTATGAATTTCATATTTGTCGTAATTGCAACCAAGTTGCATTTTCTCTTCCATGTCAAAATGAAATACCGTGTAATCGTGTAGCTTTTCAATTACATCTCTAATTATAATCTGGGAAGCTGAATTTTTTTGAGCTTCGTGAAGATCGTTTATATAGCTTAATAGTACTTTGTGTTGACTATCGATAGCTTCAATTCCCAATGAAAATGATTCTTTCCAAATAATTGATGTCATATTTCTCCATACGTTTATTTTTCTTCTTTATTATCGTAAAGGAAATACAATACTTTAATACCAAAGATGTAAAAATGACGTGAATAACATTTCAGCCAGTAGCTAAAAATTCATATATTTCACTATACAAAACAGACAAAAATAAAAATACTATGAAAGAACCTGAAGTAAATTTGCAACTGGCGTTAGAACACGGATTAACCAATGAAGAATACGGTTGGATTTGTGAACGACTTGGCCGGACACCTTCTTTTACTGAACTTGGCATATTCAGTGTAATGTGGAGTGAACATTGCAGTTATAAAAACTCTATTGCATTATTAAAAACATTACCGAGAAGCGGCGGCAGATTATTGGTCGGTGCCGGTGAAGAAAATGCTGGATTGGTTGATATTGGCGACGGACTTGCAATAGCATTTAAAATAGAAAGCCATAATCATCCTTCGGCGGTTGAACCATACCAGGGAGCGGCAACAGGCGTTGGCGGAATTTTACGTGACATTTTTACAATGGGCGCTCGTCCGATTGCGGCTTTGAATTCTTTACGTTTCGGTACACTCGACGACGCTCGTACAAGAT
>CAZRMG010000063.1:0-8161 GCA_964601095.1 uncultured Melioribacteraceae bacterium
CTGATTATATTTAATACCGCGGATTCACCGCTTTGTTCAATAAATTTTTGAGGTATTTGCGTAACTGTGAACGGAACCTGGTTACGTGCAATCCCAATTTTTGTGCCCGTAACAACAACTTCGTTAATTGTAACTGTATCTTGTACTTCAAATTTTTGAGCAATTATAAAAATGTTGAAAACAAAAAATAAAGAAATGAGTGCACGTAGTTTCATCCGGAATCCCGTTGTGTTTTTAAAATTAGGAGGCAAGATTAGAAAAAATGTGTTTCAATACAAAGTAAAAGTAGGTCGTTTACAAAGATTTACATATACATGAAGGAATTATTTCGGCAGTTTGATTAAGCTAAAGAATCAATTACTTTCCCTTAACCATCGTGATATTTCTTTCCAAGATGGTTCTTTGCCGTACATAAGTATTGACAAAGAGAAAATTTTTCCCGCTGCTCTTCGCAAATACCAAATTGATAAAATGAGAAATAGTAATGCAAAAAATATCTCTATAAAAGAGACTTCTGTTAAAACAATTCTTGCACATAAAACAGGAGAAGCCGTTGGCGGAAAAATTGAAAGTGCTTTCATAAAAAACGAATCGGGGTTACCAAATGCTGTAAAAGCTATTGCGATGGGTATTGCCGGAAGCGCAATTAAAGAGCCCCGCGCAGAAGTATTCGGATCGTTTATCGTTGCAGCTATTGCAGAAAAAAAAGTATTCCAGAATAAAAAACCGCCTAATGAGAAAACAAATAGAAGAATAATTAACAAAGGATTGCTAATTGAAATGGGAAGCGACCAACCGCTTCCGAAAAATGAAGAAATAATTATAAACAAAACCGTACTCGCAGAATATGTTATCAATAAAACAATCGATAACAATGTAATGCCGATAATTTTCCCGTCAATCCACATTTGCGGTGTTATTGCCGATAGTATTACTTCCGTTATTCTTAATTGCTTTTCTCCGGTAATGGCAACAAATTGATACGCGAGTCCAAAGAAAACGCCGAGAAGCATTAGACCTATAAAAATTCCCGCAGTAATTTTTTCTCCAGTTGTACTAATCTCCCTGTCTTCAAGAAATGTTGTTTTAAAAACAAGTGGTTTAAAGATATCGTTTAATAACTCGCCGGAAATATTTGCGTCCTTAATTTTGATTTGCTGTTTCGCCGAATTAAGTGCTTCTTGAATTTCATCAATCCATGATTCTTGTTTATCTACTATTAGTTCAATATTCTCAATACCATTAATAATAAGAATACCGTCTATTTCATTTTCTTTCAGCAATTTTTTCTGTTCTTTAATATCGTCGGGCTTTATGGATTGTAAAGTTATTTTACTTTCCGGCTTTAACTTAATTTGAATACTCGAATAATTTAACACAGAGATTTTTTTCCCGTTATTGCCAAAATTTTCCAAAAGAATTTGTCCGCCGAAAATTAGAAAGCTTAACAACGCCCCGAACAATAGAGTGTATATTTGTTCTTTTATTTTAAACCATCTTCCGAATTCCCATTTTGCAACTTCGAAAGTCATTCTAATATTATTGTTCATGATGTTGTTAATCTAATTTGAAAAATCATTTTTAATTTTATCTATAAAAATGTCGTGAAGGGAAATGTGTTCCGAGCGTATGGAAATAATTTTATAGATAAAAGAAATCTTGTTTAATAATCCGGAAAGATCTTTCCCTCGTTTAAGATAAATTTTTATTTCGTCCTTGCTATGCAGTTCTGTTTTATCAACCGCTTCTTCGTTTTCAATTACCGATAAATCCGGCTCGCCTGCTATTTTGATAACTATAGTTTCATCGGCGCTGTAGCTTTTTTTTATGTAATCCACTGTTCCCGATATAATTTCTTTCCCTTTGTTTAGAAGCAATACGCGGTCTGCTATTCTTTCAACTAATTGCATTTGGTGTGCGCTTAAAAGTATTGTTGTTCCTCTTGTCGAAAGTTCTTTAATAATATTAAGAAACAATTCCTGGTTTATGGGGTCGAAGCCGGAGAACGGTTCATCCAATATTGCAAAGGCGGGATTATGAATTATCGAGGAAATGAACTGTACCTTTTGTTGATTGCCTTTTGAAAGCGAACTTAACTTCTCGTTCTTTCTATCGTTGAGTTGAAGTTTTTCCAGCCATTCGTTTGCAAATCTTAATGCTTGTTTTTTTTCTAAACCTCTTATTATACCCATGAATACAAGAGTTTTTAAAATTGGAATTTCCAAATACAGTCCCCGCTCTTCGGGTAAATATCCAAATAAGTTGGATGGATTGGAATCGGAATAATTTTTTGAGTCGAAGTTAAAAGCAATTTTGCCGGAATCGGGTTTTAAAATATTCATCAACATCCGAACAGTTGTAGTTTTACCGGCGCCGTTTGGTCCGAGCAGCGCAAATATTTCTCCGCGGCTTATTTCGAAAGAAAGATTTTTTACTGCCGAGATATTATTAAAATCTTTTCGGATCGAATCGACTTTAAGAATTGGATTCGGAATATTCATCATGATAGAATACTTTGTTATATGGACTATTTGACGATGACAATCTAATAAAGTTTTAAAGTATAAAATAGTCTGCCGAGATTAATGAATGGAGACTTCTGAAGAATAAGTTCTGATTTCCAAATATGTAGAATGTCATTCTTAATTTATTTCAGAACCTCAACTTTATTGATCGCGAAACAAGTTCGGGATGATAGCTTACTTAATTTTTCGGAAGACTCCAATTACTATTTACACGTTTTATGTTAATGATTTCTTTATCAAAGTTGGTGGTTTTACCTTTTCTTTCACAAAACAGCATGAATTAAGTATTGTTTCTTTTACGGATTCAATTATAAAATCTTGATCGGTAAATATCTCTGCAAGCAAATCTCCCTTCTTTATTTTATCACCAATCTTCGGATAGAAAATAATTCCCGCTTTGGGATCAATTATATCCTCCTTAACAAGTCTGCCGGCGCCAAGCAGTAACGCCGAAATTCCGATTAGATAATTATCTATAGATTTTAGATATCCCGAAGAGTGACAAAAAATCTTTTCGGAATATTTTGACTTTGGATACATACTAATTTTAGAAATAAAAGAGATGTCGCCGCCTTGAAGTTTAATCATTTGTAAAAATTTTTCAAATGCTTTTCCGTTCTTAATTAATTCTTTCGAAATCTCGATTCCTTCGTTAACCGATTTTGCCTTTCCGCCAAGATAAATCATAGCACCAGAAAGAGTAAATGTTACCGTGCATAAGTCGTTGATCTCTTCGCCTTGTAAAATTTTAATTGATTCATAAACTTCCAGCCAGTTGCCAATATAATGACCGAGCGGCTGATTCATGTCGGTAATAAATGCAATAACTTTTTTATTGAATGCTTTGGCAGTATCTATTAAAGATTTGGCAAGTAGTTCGGCGTCTCCCATTGTTTTCATAAAAGCGCCGGATCCGGTTTTGATATCGAGAACAAGTCCGTCAATACCTTCGGCAAGTTTTTTACTCATAATGCTTCCGGTGATTAATGGAATTGATTCGACCGTTGCTGTTACATCACGGAGAGCATAAATTAATTTATCTGCGGGCGCTATGGATTTTGTTTGTCCGATTAAAACCGCGCCGCATTGCTGTAAAACTTTTTTGTATTCGTTTATACTAAGTTTTGTTTTAAAACCGGGAATAGATTCGAGTTTATCTAATGTTCCGCCCGTATGCCCGAGTCCGCGACCACTTATCATTGGAACATTTACGCCGGCAGCGGCAGCAATAGGTGCAAGTATTAGAGATGTTTTATCGCCCACTCCGCCGGTTGAGTGTTTATCAATTTTTTTTCCTTTAACAGATGATAGATCGATAACCTTTCCGCTGTAAAGCATCGATTGTGTTAACCATGCGGTTTCTTTTTTGTTTAATCCTCTTAGAAAGGAAGCCATAAGAAAGGCGGAGAACTGGTAATCGGGAATTTTTCCGCTCGTGAAATTCAAAACCATAAAATCAATTTCATCGCGGGTTAATTCTTTCCCTTCGCGTTTTTTTTTGATTAATTCAACAGGATTCATTTTATCTCCCTTTTGAAAAGCAGTATGCAGTATTCAGTAATGAGTATGGAGTATAGCGAATTAAAATGTTGGATTTTAAGCTAAAAGCTAATTACCAACATCTAAATACTTTTGCAACATTGAAACTCACACTCATTTTCTATTAACTTTCCATCACTAATAATCACCCAAAAATAAAAGAGGTGCAAATGTTTGACGCTAAATACAAATTTACTGTAATTGACCGCTTTCTAAAATACGTAAAATATGAAACTACTTCAGATGAAGAATCAACAACATTCCCAAGCGATCCAAAACAGCTTAAATTATCCAAAGACTTGGTTGAGGAATTAAAACAAATCGGGATGAAAAATGTTGAGATGGATGCAAACGGTTATGTTTTAGCCGAGCTACCTTCGAACACAAATAAAGAAGTTCCTGTAATTGGTTTTATTGCACATGTTGATACTTCACCGGCAGTCAGCGGTAAAGATGTTAATCCAATAATTCATAAAAATTATCAAGGCGGGGATATTGTTCTTCCTAAAGATCCTACAAAAATTATAGAGGCAGCAAGCAATCCGGAATTAAAAGATATGATCGGAATGGATATAATTACGACCGATGGAACTACGTTGCTCGGTGCCGATGACAAAGCAGGCATAGCGGAAATTATGGACGCCATGAATTACTTGATTACTCATCCCGAAATAAAACATGGAACAATTAAAGTATGTTTTACTCCCGATGAAGAAGTAGGGCGTGGAGCAGAAAAATTCGATGTTAAGAAATTCGGTGCAAAGTATGCTTATACAATCGACGGCTCAACACGCGGCGAAGTTGAAACCGAAACATTCAGTGCAGATGCAGTTGTAATAAAATTTAACGGGAAAAATGTTCATCCCGGTTATGCAAAAGGTAAAATGATAAACGCAATCAAAATTGCCGGAAGATTTTTGGAGATGCTGCCCAAGGATTCATTATCTCCAGAAACAACCGAAAAGAAAGAAGGTTATGTTCATCCGACTTCAATGAACGGCAACGAAACACAAGCGACAATAAAATTTATAATCCGCGATTTTGATGCAGAGAAATTAAAAGAGTATGAAAAGTTTTTAAGGGATTTGTGCGAAAAAACTGTCGTACAATTTAATGGCTCTTCCTTCGATTTTCAGGTGATAGAACAATACAGAAATATGAAATATGTTTTAGATAAACACCCGCAGGTAGAAGAATTCGCAGTTGAAGCTTTAAATCGATTGGGAATAAAACCGCTTAAATCTTCCATCCGCGGCGGCACCGATGGTTCACGTTTAAGTTTTATGGGCTTACCGACACCAAACTTATTTGCCGGCGGACATAACTTCCACGCTTATACAGAGTATGTTGCAATTCAAGATATGCACGAAGCCGTAAAAATGATTGTTACTCTTGCCCAAGTTTGGGAAGAAAAATCTTAATTAAAATATTTTCCACTTTTTTTCTTGAAGGTCTATTGGCCTTCAAGAATTAATATTGCTTATGCCGCATAGATTAAAACGCGCTACGGATGTAGCGCTTATTATAAACATTTTTTTGTTTGCTATAAAAGCTGTTGTTGGAGTTATATCAAATTCAATTGCGGTAATATCAGAGGCATTGAATTCTTTTACAGATATTCTTGTTTCAATAGGAATAAAAATTTCCGTAAAAATTTCTAGGCAGCAGCCGGATAAAAAACACCAGTTTGGACACAACGCAGCACAGCCGATTGCAGCTTTCATTTTGTCTGTATTTGCTTTTGTTGTGGGTATAAATATTGTTGAAGAATCAGTTAAAAGATTGATTGAACCGAGTGAAATTAATACAGTTCCTGCTGTTTATATAGTTTTAATTGTTACAATTATTCTAAAATTAATTCTTAATAAATATCAGGTTAAAATTGCAAAATTGTTTAGAAGTCCTGCTATACGGGCAGCTTCGGTTGACAGCATTAACGATGTACTTGCTTCATCGATTGCATTGATCGGCGTTGCCGGCGCATACTTCGGATTTGTATACTTGGATAGTATCGCAGGAATATTTGTTGCTATGTTTATTTTCAAATCCGGTTGGGAAGTCGGCAGAGAAAATATTGACTATTTAATGGGAGTTTCTGCAAATAAAGATTTTGACGATAACGTCCGCCAAATTACTATGAGTATTGAAGGTGTGAAAGGAATCAATGATTTGCGTTCGCATTATGTCGGCAATAAATTTCATATAGAAATTCATGTTGAAGTCGATAAAGATATTTTAACTTCTGTTTCGCATGATATTGGAAATAATGTACGTTTCGCACTTGAAAAGATTGACGAAGTGCAAAAAGTTTTTGTGCATGTTGACCCGGTATAGTTTTGTATTTGAGTTACAGCTTTTTAAAAAGGAGTAATCTAAAATGTACAATTTAACAAAGCTTACTTTATTGGAAGTTTTAAATATAAGCGCCGAAAAGTATTCGGAAAAAACAGCGGTTTCGCTTATCGATTCAACTAAAATTACGTTTAGAGAATTTAAGGAAAAAGTTAATACTGTATCCAATTTCCTCAAAAGTGAAGGTGTTATTGCCGGCGATAAAGTGGCGATACTAAGTGAAAATATGCCGAACTGGGCAATTACATATTTTGCTGTTACAACAATCGGAGCCATCGCTGTTCCTGTAATGACCGAATTCAGTTCGAGCGAAGTTCATCACATTTTAAGACATTCGGAAAGCAAGGTTGTGTTTGCCTCAGCAAAACAATTTAGTAAACTCGACGATCTCGAAAGCTCTAATATTACTACACGAGTTCTGATTGATGATTTCTCCGTAATTCCAGAAAACACAAAACAGGATATTTTAAAGGAAGTATTGGCAAGCGGTAAAAAAGAATTTGCGAAAATTAAAGAAGCGGCAATGAAGTTTGTCGGTCTTCTCCCAGATAATGTTGAAGAAGATACAATTGCATTAATACTTTACACATCAGGTACAACAGGGCATTCAAAAGGAGTGATACTAACTCATAAAAATGTTGTTTCGGATGCGCTCGCAACTTTACAAATTGTTTCCGTTAAAGTTGACGACAGGATGCTCTCGATACTCCCGCTGTTTCATACAATGGAATCAACATTAGGATTGGTTGTGCCGATTATTGCAGGTGCTTCCGTAACTTATATTGATAAACCGCCGACAGCCGCAGTACTGCTTCCGGCATTACAAAAAGTTAAACCGACTGTTATGCTCGCTGTTCCATTAGTTATTGAAAAAATTTATAAGATGAAAGTACTTCCGGAAATAAACAAAAAAGCATTAGTCCGAGGTTTATACAAATTGCCTGCTGTGCGTAAAAAGATAAATAAATTAGCAGGTAAAAAATTGATGAATACATTCGGCGGTGAATTAAAAATGTTTTGCATAGGCGGTGCTTCGTTGGCTGCGGATGTAGAGAGATTTTTGAAAGAAGCCGGATTTCCTTATGCAATCGGATACGGATTAACTGAAACATCCCCGCTTGTTACAGGGACAAATCCAGCAGGAATAAGATTCAGAACGGCGGGCAAAACATTGCCGGGCATGGAAGTTATTATTGACGATCCCGATCCTAAAAACGGTGAGGGCGAAATTTTGATTAAGGGACCGAATGTTATGAAGGGATATTATAAAGATCCCGAAAAAACGAAAGCCGTTTTTACAAACGACGGCTGGTTCAAAACCGGCGACCTTGGCTTTATTGATAAAGACGGGTATGTGTTTATAAAAGGAAGATCAAAAAATGTTATTATCGGTTCCAACGGAAAAAATATTTACCCCGAAGAAATTGAATCGATAATTAACGAATCAAAATATGTTTTGGAATCGCTTGTGCTTGAAAGAGCCGGGCAACTCGTTGCGCGGGTGTTTTTAAATTCCGATGAAATTGATCAGGAATTTAAAATCCAAAAAGCAAGCGAATCGCAAATGCGTGAAGTGATCGATAAATTATTGAGCGACTTATTAAATCAAGTGAATGAAAAAGTTAATACCTTTTCACGTTTGAATAAAATGATTGAGCAAAGAGAACCGTTTGAAAAAACGCCTACTCAAAAAATTAAACGGTATCTTTATGTTGATTGATGCTGGGTTCTGGATACTTGATTCT
>CAZRMG010000063.1:8261-10361 GCA_964601095.1 uncultured Melioribacteraceae bacterium
GTTTGAAAGCTATCATCTAACTTTAAAATCAGTTATCAAGCATTCAATATCACAATCTTGTAAGTTCTGCTTGAATTTTCTTCGGCAATCCTTTTACTACTTGATCGTAAGAATGATCAATCCATGAAAGTATTTCTTTATCTGGAATACCTTCATTAAGAGAAACTGTATTCCACAATTTTTTGTTCATATGATAGCCGGGAGTGACTCCGTCATATTTTTCCCGCAATTCCATTGCTAATTCCGGCTCGCATTTTAAATTAACAGAGAGAGGATTGGATAAACTTATAAGTCCAAACATTTTACCCATAACCTTAAACACCAAGGTGTCTTCATCAAAAGGGAAACCTTCAGTAACTCCCTTTTTCTTAAGACAATGTTGCCGTATTTTTTCAATATTCATGTTAATACATTTTATTTTGCGGGGAGAAATTACCAAAATTTTTTGAAACTAAACTATTATCTTATTGTAAGAAATTTAAGTTATAAATTAAAAACGGCTCATGTATGAAAAAAATACTAATTCTCGTATTGTTCTCTTTGTTAACAATCAATGGCTTTTCGCAAAACACAGCGGAAGTTATATCGAAAGATCATAAAATAGATTCTTCAAAAGTTCTTAAACCTGATGAAACTGCTGTCCGCGTAAACCAGGTTATTACACAAATGCTCTCTTTCTATCATTACAAAAAAATGCCCATAAATGATTCGGTATCATCAAAAGTATTTGACCAGTACCTAAAAGTTTTGGACAACAATAAATTGTACTTCTTAAAAGATGATGTTATCAAATTCGAGAGATACAGAAATCAATTCGATGATTTTTTGAAAACAGGAAATCTTGACCCGGCTTTCGAAATATTTAATGTTTTCAAGAAACGTATCGACCAAAGAATAAAACACGTTAATAATCTTTTAAAAACAGAATTTGATTTTAAAACAGAAGAAACTTTATTAATCGATAGGGAAGATTCTGATTGGGCGCTTGATGAAAATGAACTTAACGAACTTTGGCGTCTTAGAATTAAGAACGATGCTTTAACATATATCCTTACTGGTAAAGATTGGAAAACCGCTTCCGATAATCTGCTTAAACGATATCAAAATTTTCATAAAATAATTTTGCAGTATGAGTCCGAAGATGTTTTCTCGCTTTACATAAATTCTTTTACGCAGGTTTACGACCCGCACTCGGATTATTTTTCTCCCGCCGCTTCGGATAACTTTAATATTTCAATGAAGCTTTCTCTTGAAGGAATTGGCGCTACATTACGTATCGACGGCGATTATACGACCGTAGTTTCAATTGTTGCAGGCGGACCTGCATTCAAAAGCGGATTATTAAAAGAAGAAGATAAAATTATTGGTGTTGCCCAGGGAGCCGACGGAGAGTTTGTTGATATCATCGGCTGGCGGCTTGACGACGCGATTCAACTTATACGCGGCAAAAAAGGAACAACAGTACGTTTGCAAATTTTAAAAGCGAAAGATGGTGTTGGCGCGGCACCAACGGAAATCAGTATTGTCCGCGATGAAGTTAAACTTGAAGACCAAGCCGCTAAGGATGAAATTTTGGATATAGAAAGTAATGGAAAACCATTCAGGTTCGGAGTGATTAAACTGCCTTCTTTCTATACCGACTTCGAAGGTCAACGATTGGGAAAACCTGATTATAAAAGTACAACCCGTGATGTGCAGGCAATTATTAAGAAATTTAAAGAACAAAAGGTTGACGGTATTGTAATTGATTTAAGAAATAACGGGGGCGGTTCATTGCAGGAAGCAATTCAATTAACAGGTTTGTTTATTAAAGAGGGACCTGTAGTTCAGGTTAAAAGCTCAAACAATGTTATTGAAGTTGATAAAGACCCCGATCCTTCAATTCTTTACGATGGTCCGGTTGCCGTAATTATTAATAGGTTCAGCGCTTCGGCGTCGGAAATTTTTTCCGCTGCTATTCAAGATTACGGAAGAGGTGTTGTAATAGGTTCGAATACATACGGCAAAGGTACAGTACAAAATATGCTTGACCTTAACCGTTCTATACCGATTGCAAATAAAAAATTGGGACAGTTAAAATTAACAATCGCAAAATTTTAT
>CAZRMG010000064.1:0-10357 GCA_964601095.1 uncultured Melioribacteraceae bacterium
CGCTATAATGATGTTCATTTCATACCTCGACAGCTTGCTGCGAGGTGGTTGATTCATATTGTTCTACGAAAAATGTTAAATAGTTGTGTGTGTGATGGTGATAGCATAACATGCTAATTTGTCAAGATAATTATTTGTTCGGTCATTTTATGAGGTTGCAATCTGTTTGCGCAATAAATTGCGCTTGACAGCCTGAAATAATTGCGTTAAACAGCCACACCTTAATAAAAAATGAAGTTCAGGAGGAGATACTTTTGGCAACACATAAATCAGCAGAAAAACGCGATCGTCAAAGCAAAGTTCGCCGGGAGCGCAATATTGCCGCCAAGTCCGCGATCAAAACCAAAGTCAAAGCGGTTCTGGCAGCCGTTGAAAGCAAGAACAAGGAAAACTCGACAAATGCGTTGAAAGCAACCGTTCCCGCGCTGGCCAAAGCTGGTGCAAAAGGTCTGATTCACAAGAAAAATGCCTCCCGTAAAATTTCGCGCTTAACCAAGAAGGTTAACGCCATTCAGGGATAATTCATATTGACGCGGTCTCGCTAGCGGGCAGACCGCTTTTTTTATTTCCTCATCATTTTTTAAAGCAACGATCCTGACGCAAATTATTTTGACCCGTGTCTTCAGAAAACAATCTGGTGGTGAATCAATTTATTTTTTTGCCGATCAAATCAATTACGGTAATTTCCGGCGGCGCGAAGATGCGGACGGGCGGACCCCATGTGCCGGCGCCGCGGCTGACATACAGCAGTTTACCTTCGGCCAGTTCATGCAGTCCATAGTTTTTAGGGAAATATAATTTCGTGATCAAACCGAACGGGAAAAGCTGGCCGCCGTGCGTGTGACCGGAAAGCTGCAAATTGAATTTTGCCCTCTCATTGATATAAGGCTGATGCTTGAGCAGCAGGACAAAACCTTCACGTTTTTCGGCCAACGCCCTTTGGAATGCTTCACCTTTCTCCGTCCTGCCTGATCTGCGGCTGGTGATATCGTCCTCGCCGAAGATCATGATCCCTGCTGCTTGTGTCACGTCGTCACGCAAGAATTCAAAACCGGCCGCTTTAGTAAATTCTATGGAGCGCTTGAGCCCGGCATAGTATTCATGATTGCCCAACACTGCAAACTTGCCGTATTTTGGCTGGATGGCATCAAACTGAGCAGCATCCTGCATAATGTTGTCAAGTTCGCCGTCGAGCAAGTCGCCGGTGGAAACCAGAATATCGGGATGGGCCTCCCGGATACGTTCAAGAATCGGCTCAAGGCTTTTTTTACGGAGTATAATCCCGACGTGGACGTCGGATATCTGAGCGATACGGAGTTTTCCACTCTCAGGCAAGACTTGCTGTGTCATTATTTCCAGATGTTTCACCCGGATTTTCTGGGCATCAATATAGCCGTAAACGACCAGAACAAAGGATAGAAACGTCGCCATACCGAAAGTGATCGTTTTGAGGGTAACAATGCTTGTCGAAGGCTCGATCAGCTTATGAACCACTCTAATGAGTTCGAATGAAATGCTCAAAAAGAAAAACAGAAAAACAAACGCCATCCAGACATAACCGATATAAGCAACCGTCCGCGCCAGCTGTTCCAGATGAAAGGATTCAATGATCCGCACCAGAATCGGTGCGATAATGAGTAAGATAAGAAGGCACAGGAGCAAACCCTGCAAAACGCCGGAAAAATGGAAGATGCCTCTGGCCCGGAAAAAGAAATAAAAATTAATTCCGCTGTAAAGGCATAAAAAGGTTAAAAGAAAAAGAATCATTTTGGTTTCCATATTCATCAGCTTTGTTGTCGGAAGCTAAAGGAAAATTAAATAGAAGTCAATCATTAAGGCGGAGGCGGTACAGGCGGTACAGATTGATGTTGACAAGGGGAATTCCATAATATAAATACGACATCTCTTTAATGGATGCCGATGTAGCTCAGTTGGTAGAGCAACTGATTCGTAATCAGTAGGTCGCCAGTTCGACTCTGGCCATCGGCTCCAGAAAAATCAAGTATTTAGCCAGTCACAACCAACCTCTTGTTTTCTCTATTGCTACCCTTTGGTGTGATTATTCGTGATCTATGGTGAGGTTTGAACGATTATGGATCTCAATGAAAAAATATTCTAAATAGATAATAGCCTTAAAACATCTTGACAAATCCATCGAACAAAGTTTACTAACTCCAAATTATTCTTATATTCACTACCACGCATTAATCAATTGTATGAGCTGAAGCCCAATGGAAGCTATTTTTAAATATCAAATAAAAATTGCAATAGACAGGCTTAAGGAAAATAATTTTCAAGATTTCGTTAATGTGTTTTATCTAAAGAAGTATGGCTCTGATTTCACACCAATAAAACAAAAACGCGATAAAGGATGCGATGGTATTTTATGGAATAAAGAAAGCTTGGCTGTTTATGCGCCAGAAAAATACAATCTTAGGTCATTTAAGAAAAAAATTAAAGAAGACCATGTAAACTATGTTGAAAATTGGAAAAATAAATTATCGGAATGGAGGGTTGTTTACAACGGTGAATTTACAGCGGAAATGGTTAAATATATTGATTCTCTTGAGAAGAATTCGATAAAAATCGGGATCGCACAAATAATTGACGATATTGATTGTTTAAATTGGGTATATCAAAGAGCTATTGCCGAGTATCTTGGAATAAATGAACAATTTTTTATTAATGATTTACTACAGAATGTAATTAACGATATCTTGAAAAATGTTAAGGCATCAACAAAAATCCTACCCTCTCAAAAACCCACTTACATAGAAGATAAAATCCAGCTTAATTTTAATTCCAATGATGTTGAGAACGCAAAAATCGAATATCTTAATTCCCTTGGATCAATGGGTAAACTTAAAGATATATTAAAATCATACAATGATGAAGAAGTGGCCGCACTTAAAAATAAAGTAATAACTGAGTATGGAAAGTTGTCAGGTGATTTTAAAACAAGATTTAACAATCTAACAGATTCCTTGTCGGGAAATCATAACAATGATCAGCAATATAAATATTACGTGAGGGTTATACTCTTATATATGTTTGAAATTTGTTTAATCGGAAAAAGATCGGAGGCTGAAAAATGATCATCCCTCAAGCAGAATCCGATTTATCATTAAATGTAATTGTTGTAGGTGCAGACATAATAAAAATGTTAATAAATAACAAATACAATAGTATGATAGTGGAAGATTTAATGAGGCTATTTTTAATCAAAGATAGAAGAAGATCAAAAAAACTGTTCTTTGAAACACTAACTTTTTTATATTCTTTAGAAATTGTTTGTGAAGAGAATTATAAGGTGAGGTTGATTCATGATAATACTCAAACGGCTCT
Organism: uncultured Melioribacteraceae bacterium; assembly: GCA_964601095.1. Taxonomy (GTDB): domain Bacteria; phylum Bacteroidota; class Ignavibacteria; order Ignavibacteriales; family Melioribacteraceae; genus JAEWUC01. The sequence continues at coordinate 3,346 of CAZRMG010000064.1, forward strand.
ATTCTGAAACTGGTCTATTTGATCCGGTTAAATTCACCCTAGGGATAAATATAATTCTTGGAGAATACACAAGGCCAAAAGAGGAACGGAGTGAGCTTAATGGTATTGGAAAGTCAACATTAATCCGCTTGATTGATTTCGCATTATTATCAGATACAACCCGAAACAGCTTTTTTAATATAAATAAAACAAAATATCATTTCTTAAAAGATCATTCAATTGTTCTTGAAATAGAAATAGAGGGAAATACTTTTTTTATTAAAAGATCTTTTAGCGAATCCAAAATTCCTCAATTTGGAAATGACATTCATGATCTCAAAGAATATCATGAGAATGAACTTAGGACAATTTTAGGAAATTTGTTTTTTGGTAAAGATGAGTATCAAGGATATTTTGAATCAACTTGGTTCCGGAAAATTATTCGATTTTTTATCAAGGACGATATTAATAATTACGAGAGAAAAGATCCACTAAAATTTTCGGATAGTCATATCAATGATTTTGAAGCATATTTGTATAACCTGTTTCTTTTAGGTTTGCCAAACAAGGCTATTGGTAATTATGAAGGATTTAAGAAAAAAAGAAATGAAATAAATAATCAATATAAAGGATTATCTAAAAAACTAAAAGAGGATACGGGAAAGGAAATACAGCAAATAAACTCTGAAATTCGAGTGTTAGATAATAAGATCAAAAATCTTGAGGAAGCTCTTGAAGAATATAAATTTCTGAAGTCTTATGAGGATGTTGAAGATGGGTTGATTAAATTATCAGGTGAAATTTCTGAAAATCTTCGGAAAATAAATTTGTTCAAGAGACAACTTGCTGAATACAAGCAGAGTTATGAATATGAGATTGAGATAGATAAGGAAAAAATAATAAGAGCTTATGGAGAAATTAAACAAGTCTTTGGAGATTCTGTAAAAAAGACACTTGAAGATGTTTTTTCTTTTAGAAAGAAAATTGCTGAAGGAAGAGAAAGGTTCTTAAAAAGCAAGGAGGTTGAATTAACAACTGAGATTGATAAAATTACAGATTCAATTTCTTCGCTGGAAATAAGAAGATCGGATTTATACAAGATACTCAATGAGAAAAAAGCTCTGGATAGCTTGAAAAACAATTACAGCTTATTAATTGAGGAGAAATCAAAACGAGAGCGACTAAATTTTTCAATGAACCAACTAAACAGATTAGATGAAGAAAAAAGTAAATTAAATGTAAACATCTCAAATGCCGTTTCCGAAATAAGAGAAGAGATCACAAAGGTTGATGATCAAATTGGTAAACTATCTACGATTTTTTTGGGAATAGTTACCGCCGCGATTAGAGTTACAAATGATGAAGCTGTATTTGATATTAGGCCATACTCAAATACAAATTCACCATTTAAAATTACGATAGATGTTCCCAAGAGTGAAGCTTTAGGCAAAACAAGGTTAAAAGTATTAGCATATGATTTAACGGTATTTTTAAATATCATACAAGAAGAAAGAAATTTACCGCATTTTTTAATTCATGATGGCATGTTTCACGCCATAGATAAAAAAACTATAATTGGACTCTTGAACTATATTGCAAACAAGTTTCTGGAATATCCTCGCTTCCAATACATCATCACCGCGAATGAAGATGAAATTAATGTTCCAAGTGATAAAATACCTTTCTATGGAAATTTTAATTTCAATATTTCAGATTCTATAATTGCAAGATACAAAGATGTTCCGGGGGAAATGATCTTTAAGAGAGAATTTTAAAAGCCATATGGTGTCAAGTCCATTTCTGACGGCTGTTGTTAATCGCCAATTGTTTCTTACGAGAGAAATTCAAATCTTTATTTTACTATTTCCATGAAGAAGTGTTGCGGTTGTGATTTTCTGGGAGAAATTTATGGTCAGGACCCTACCGCCTAAATCAAAACTTTTCCTTGAGATAAACCGAGGGGGCCTGTCTATCTTACCTAATTATTCCTTTCATATTTTTGTTTTCAGCCTTTAACATTCGCTTATACTGATTTGGATCACCGTCCATCATTTTGTCATAGGCTTTCTCCTTCTTATGTTCAATCAAACGACCGTATGAATTGACAAGCTTAGCCAGTGAGTCCAGCTTGTCTGCACCTGAGCCAGTTTTCTTGTCTTTAATGTCTCCGCATATGCGGTCTATTGCTGCTTCCAGATTCTTTATGACTTTTCTTGTGCTCATATCACTGCTCCTGTTTCTCTTATTTTTACATCAAGACCGTTTTTCAAAATCCAGTTGTAAAGATTGACGTTAGACGTTCCGTATCTCTTTGCTACCAGCGTCTTAGGGACACCATCTCTTAACAAGGCAATGATCTCATCTTTATGCGGATCTATCTTGCTTTTGCCGGGGCCTTTCGGTCTTCCAAGTTTGACACCTGATTCTTTCCTGACTCTCAATGCTTCTTTAGTTCTGGAACTGATCAAGTCTCTTTCGATCTCACTTGCCATGGCAAATACCATCAACAATATTTTACTTTCAATGCTGCCGTTGAGAGTCCAGCTATTTTTGATAGCGTGGATATTAATTCCCTTCTGCTTTGCTTCACTGATGATTTCCATAATCTCAAGCATTGAACGTCCTAGTCTGCTTAATTCCGCAACGATGATCCAATCGTCTTTACTTAACCAGTCAACGACTTCTTTGACCCTTCGTCTTTTCCACGAGACTTTCCCCGAAACAACCTCTTCAATAAAATCGACATTCCCAAGCTTATGATCGTTTGCATAAGTTAAAATGTCAGCTTTGTTTTTTCCCAAATCCTGACTCATTGTGCTTACTCTGAGATATCCGACAACTTTTCTTTGTGTCGGTTGCTCATTTCCCTGCTTTTTACTCATGATGCCCTCCTCGATTTTCGTCAGTTCCGATTGAATTAAATAGAAAACGTCTTAAACTGACTTTTTATTTAAAGCCGTATAAGCCATAAGTCAAGGATATTCCTATTGTTTTTAGTTATTCTTTAAACGTTCGTTTTTACTTTATGAGATAAAGACTAAAGATAAGAGTAAATCGATAACTGGAAAAAAGATTGGCTATTTGTTTCACCTCTCCGCCAGAAGTTAAATTCAATGCGAAGGATGAATAAAAGCATCTATAGGTCATTACAGATATATCTTGAGGCGTTGAAGACTGGCGGCGAGGCGTTTCTGTTTGCGAGTCGCAAGGGCAAGCGTTCAATCACGATTCAATCATTCGAGTCCGGCGATTCTGATGAATGAAGTGGGGTAAGATTTCTTATTGTTGGACTGAATTTTTAATAGCGAGTGTAAAGAAAATCAGGAGTGACGACTTCTTTCGGATAATTATAAAACTAATTTTGACAGCAAATAAATGCTAATGAGTTGTAATCATTGATATAAAATCGAAAATATTTACTGATTATTTGAGATATTAAAAACACTCACAAAGCAGGAATAACATCGAGAAACAGTACTTTAGTAGTATTTACATACAAACAGTCTTCCTGATATCAAATTGCTCATTGAGCGGCTGATTTTAATAAAATATTATTAAAAAGTTTCTCGTTGGCACATCAACGATTTTTTTGAAAAACCAATGCAATAATAATCTAAGAAAGGAGATATGCCTCTTTGAGAATATCTAAATGAGAGAATTTTTTTAAAAAGCAGTCTTAATAACGTTTTTTTGCTTTTTAAGAGTTTGACTTGTTGTGGTGACGATGGAATTCAATGCTAACTCTAACAAACATTTACCACAATTTTGATAGGATCTTCCGCTGATGGAAGTGTTCAACTTGTGTTCGGCGCTTCGGTGAGATTTCCTGACCCCGAACTTACCGGTTTCAATGTTCAGGGGAATAATATCCCTACAATTTAATCCAAGGAGGAAATTCCATGTCTGCAAAATTCAAATTATTTCTAGCGGTAGGGTTTTTGATGTTATTGTGTATCGGACTTTCAGGATGTGGTGCTAAGTTCAATATCATTGAACATAACGGTACAACAAAAATGGAAAGAACGACGGCATCCTATTTTAATGAAGGGAAATATTGGGGAGAGAAATTACGCGAGGCCAATGTAACACCCGGAAAGTTACATTTGCATCTGATTGATACATTAATCGGTCAAAATCTGGACTATTTTAACGTCCATGAGGAGTTAAAAGATGCCTTCAAAAAAGGTTTTCGTATAGGGTATGAGGATAGAATAGCTGACCTTGTTTTAGGACCGCATATCAAAAATGCCGCCGGACGTATTGGCAAACGGACAGGAACAGATTTCGTCACTGTAACAGAAAACTTTGAAGATGGCTGGAAACAAACATTCAATGATGCAGTGCGGGTATTTATTGTTTTGATCGCTGAAGGTTCGCAAGCAGATAGAGAATATTTTATATCTCAATTCGATGAAGTTTATGCTGCCAAATATCATAAGACAGAAAAAATTAAAGCTGACGGAGGTTTTAGAAAATTGTTATCCCAAGGCGGTACTATATTATTCCTAAATGTTAAAACAACTTCTGCTGCTCTCGATATTCCATCACCTACATCCCTCGAAGGGGAGATTTATAAACAGGCTTTCACTGCAATGGGTGATGAGTGGGGGAAAAGGCTCAGCAATAATCTGATAAAGCGAAGCGACTTAATCGAATTATTAAGACGCACCAAAGCCGCTTTAAAAGAAAAAGGTGATTTCAATGAAAACCTTGGCATTGTACGTAATAGCTTTGAAAACAGCTACGGAACTGACGCCGGCGAAATATTTGCAGGCCTAATAAGAGAAGCTGGATATGAACATTATCAAGCTGCACATAGCAATAGCTCTCAATTAAAAAAAGCAAGAAGATAATGCTTTATTTGTAATCATGAAGAGGATGGTTGTTAAAATGTTAGAGGACGTGTATTCGATATCTGTCCTCTAACAGATTTACTTTCAAAACAAATCTTTAAACCAACAGACGATGATGTTTTATTCGCAAGTCGAAAAGGTTAGCGGTCGATTACGATTCAATGCGTTAATAATATGGTCAAGCAATGGACGCGAACGATTTATTATTGTTCTGCCCACATCAAGTAATGGGTTATCAAAATCAATCTCCAAAGAGGATGCCCTTGGGGACGCCCTTAAGTAATTAATTAAGTTAGTGATCAATGAGTTGGCAGTTATCCTTGCGCGCAATAACTTCGCCCCTTTCAACCGCATAACTGACGGCCGGGGCACTTATTCCTAACTGCCTTGCTAATTCAGTCAGGGAAATCCCCAGCTCGCGGGCTGCCCAATAGCAAAACAAACTCCTTGCCTTTACTTTGATCTTTTGTCTGCTTTTTGAAAAAATGTCCTCAGGCGCGACGTCGCATAGTAAAGCCGCTCTTTTTGCCGCCTTATCCAGATCATATCCGGAACGCTTCACTTCGTAATAGCGCTCTAATTTTTCATCAGTGCCGGAAAGCAGCGAATCGACAAAATCGCTGTCACCAAGGATCCTTTCATCACTCTTAATATGTGCGCCTTTAAGATCGTTTCTGCTGATCGCAGACCAGCCGCCCAGACTGCGAATGAGTCCGCCACCCATCAGGTCGTCTCTGCGTCCCTGATGAATTCCTTCTGACACAAAAGAATAATAGTGTTTTCTTGCGCTGTAACGTTGCTTTCCGAAATAGGTCAGCACATAGTCGGCGTCCTGCCAGTCTCTTGTTTTATTCCCCATGAGGCTGCTATGCCCGCAATAGGGATACTTGCTTAATTCATCGAGACTCTTAACAAGTCCCGCCCTGAATGGATTTAAATGAATATACCGCACCAGTTCAAGCAAATAAGCATCTTCCTGGCAGAGGATGGATTTATATCGATTTTGAAAGAGTTGTCCGCTTCGTTTATGCCGGTGATTGAAATACACAGCATAACCGGTCAGTAGCCGTCTCATTAGTGTGGCGATGGGTACGTTGCCGGTTCGGAAAAGAAAATGGGCATGATTGGGAATAAGCGCCCATGCAAAACAGGATGTCTTTGTAACGGGCAGGAGTTTTTCAAGACGCGCCAGAAAATCTGCACGGTCATTATCGTCTTTGAATATCTTTCTACGCTCTATCCCCCGGATGATGATGTGATGCAATACACCGGGAGCATCAAGCCTCGCTGATCTGGGCATGGGTTGTCTTATACATACGGACGCTTATTTTGTCAACTTAATTACTTAAGGGCGTCCCCACTGGTCTCCCATAGTCGGCGTCCTGCCAGTCTCTTGTTTTATTCCCCATGAGGCTGCTATGCCCGCAATAGGGATACTTGCTTAATTCATCGAGACTCTTAACAAGTCCCGCCCTGAATGGATTTAAATGAATATACCGCACCAGTTCAAGCAAATAAGCATCTTCCTGGCAGAGGATGGATTTATATCGATTTTGAAAGAGTTGTCCGCTTCGTTTATGCCGGTGATTGAAATACACAGCATAACCGGTCAGTAGCCGTCTCATTAGTGTGGCGATGGGTACGTTGCCGGTTCGGAAAAGAAAATGGGCATGATTGGGAATAAGCGCCCATGCAAAACAGGATGTCTTTGTAACGGGCAGGAGTTTTTCAAGACGCGCCAGAAAATCTGCACGGTCATTATCGTCTTTGAATATCTTTCTACGCTCTATCCCCCGGATGATGATGTGATGCAATACACCGGGAGCATCAAGCCTCGCTGATCTGGGCATGGGTTGTCTTATACATACGGACGCTTATTTTGTCAACTTAATTACTTAAGGGCGTCCCCACTGGTCTCCATCAGCAACCACAATAGTTATTTAAATTTTATATTGTAAAACATTATTATTTTGATATCTTAAATAAACGGATTCATTTTCATTAGTTCAATCACCATAATTTAATAATGGGAGATTTCAAGATGAACAGAAAATTGATTCTATCAATTCTTATCGTTTTCTTCACAACATCATTTATGTCTATAGTCGGTTGTAATAATCAAACTCCGACAAATGAGTATTACGAATTACAGGAAAAATGTGAAAAGCAATGTAAGGAAT
>CAZRMG010000065.1:0-5028 GCA_964601095.1 uncultured Melioribacteraceae bacterium
TCTATTTCTTTAAACAATGATATTGTATTAAATAATTCATTTACAAAGAATATTTTTTATTTAATGGATTGAGCTTTAATTAGTAAAATATTGTGAATAAGCAATTAAAGACTTATTTTATTTACAACGGAGCAAATTTGCAGCGAAGAAAACAAAAATATCCAAAACATATTTTTAAATATAATTGAACCGATTTAATAATATCAAGATTCAGAGTTTCTTCTATGCAATTTGTTCAAGCTTTTTAGTGTCTTATTATTCAGAAATAGAAGAAAACATTCCATTTCATAAGTTTTAGTATTTAGCTATTTACAAGCATTTATAAAGGTTTTTTGTGTTCAAGCTAATAAAATATATATAATCCGATATTATTTTTGCTTGCCTTTTTGAAACTACTTCTTTATTATTGAAACGGTTCAAAGATTATCTAATAAATTATTCCAGACGTTTAATAAATATTTAGACTCTTATAGTTGTTCTTATTCTTGTTGAATAAAAAAGTGTAAAGGATTTTCATCTGAAGAATAGAATTAATTACCTCGGTAAATAATTTTCGGATGAATAAAAGGAATATGTTTTCGTTCTAAGGTATAATAGATCAGGTGCCTCCCTATCTATTTGTCGGTGACAGGAGAATGATCATTTAAATTTATTGTTATTCCCAAAAGGTGAATAGTAGTAGATCATTCTCCAAAACCGATTTTGTGAATCTTATAAAAGATATCCACGTAAGAAATTATCAAAAATCTTATTTAGGAATTGGAATAATTTTTTTAGGGTTTTAAAAACAAATACTATGTTATAACAATCATATATGATGTTAACTATTACATAAACATCGCGGAAGATTGATTACTATAACAAACTTCTGAACAAATCTAATAAGGATGACACTATGCATGAACTTATTCAAAAAATCAGTATTTGTGTGGAAAGAGGAAAAGTTAATAAAACATCGCCGTACCCTAATGATTTAAAAGATCAGGAAGGCGCCGATGAACTTACAAAGCAAGCGCTTGAAACTTCGTTAAGTCCCGCCGAAATACTTGAAGCATGTAACTTAGGAATGAATAGAATAGGTGAAAGATTTGGAAGAAATGAAGTGTTCGTCCCGGAATTATTAATGGCTGCAAAAGCAATGAATGCTGTAATGGCGCATCTAAAACCTTTCTTTAAATCAGGTTCTGTAAAAGCAAAAGGAAAACTTGTACTGGGAACAGTTGCCGGTGATTTGCATGATATAGGAAAAAACCTTGTTGCAATGGTGGTTGAGGGAAACGGTTGGGAAGTAATTGATTTGGGAGTTGATGTTAAACCGGCAAAATTCATTGAAAAAATTAAAGAGAATCCGGGTTGTACGGTTGGTTTAAGCGCCTTGTTAACTACAACTATGGCAAACATGGCAAAAACTGTTCAGGAAATTAAAACAGCATTCCCGGAAATAAATATAATTGTGGGCGGCGCTCCGCTTACTTTGAAAGCAGCAGAACAAATGGGAGCTGATGGTTATGCATCCGACCCGCAGGGGGCTGTTTCATTTTTAAATTCCCTTGTTGTAGCAGCATAGTTATTGTACGTTTAATTTCTTTGCTTTTTATTTATGTTTAGACAGCTTACAGGATTTGAAAATGAGATCACTTTTATCGGCATTAAAGGAAAATAAGGTACTAATTTCAGACGGTGCATGGGGAACATTTCTACATGAGCGCGGACTTCAACCAGGAGAATGCCCGGAACTGTGGAATGTTACACATCGCGATGATGTATTTGCCATAGCTAAAAGTTATATCGACGCAGGCGCCGACATTATTCTTACAAACAGCTTCGGTGGAAGTCCTATCAAACTTGATCATTACGGATTAAAAGATAAAGTTAAAGAGTTGAATGAGGCAGCAGCAAAGATTTCCCGCGAAGCTGCGGGCAAAGACCATTTTGTACTTGGCTCAATTGGGCCTACCGGTGCGATGTTAATGATGGGTGATGTTTCTGAACAAGAATTATACGACGGCTTTTTCATACAAGCAGATGCGTTGAAAGCCGGAGGTGCCGACGCTATTTGTGTTGAAACAATGTCGGCTATTGATGAAGCTTCAATAGCGGTTAAAGCCGCTAAAGAAGCAACCGGGTTAGAAGTTATTTGCACTTTTACATATGAAAGAAAAATGGGAGAACATTATAGAACAATGATGGGCGTTTCTCCTTCGGAAATGGTAGAAGCAATCAAAGAAGCCGGTGCAGATATAATTGGTGCAAACTGTGGTAATGGTTTTGAACAGATGATTGAAATTGTAAAAGACATTCGTAATTCAAATAAAGATATTCCTGTACTCGTTCATGCTAACGCAGGCTTGCCGCAGTACGAAAACGGTAAAACTGTTTTCCCGGAAACACCCGATATGATGGCGGAGCGGGTTAACGAACTTATAGCAAGCGGAGCTAACATTGTCGGCGGTTGCTGCGGAACAACTCCCGCTCATATACGGGCATTAGTTAAGGAAATAAAAAGACTTTGATAGATATGATCTTATATGAAAACGAAATTGAAGAAGATGTTTTTGAAGTAAAGATAAATCTTGGTGATGTTAAAATTGATAAAAGTGAAATTGAATTATCGCTGGGGTATCCGGTCGGTTTGATGCCGGATCAATTCCACGATATTGTTGATGAAATTGTTGAACAACTTCCAAACAACTGTAATATAAAAGCCGGGTATAGAATCGCGGATGTTGATAAACCTATAGACAGAAACGATGGATTGATTGTAGGCGGTGTATTTTTAAAGATGGATAAAATTGTTACCGGACAAATAAAAAAATCAGTAAAAGCCGCAATATTTGTTTGCACAATCGGATCCGCTATGGAAACTTGGTCCAAACAATTGATGAAAGCCGGAGATCCGTCAACAAGTTATTTTGTTGATACAATTGCTTCTGTTACAGCCGAAGCTACCGCTAACCTTTTGCATGACCACATCGGCAAAAAAATGCAAACACTTGGAATGAATTTTACAAATAGATATAGCCCGGGTTATTGCAATTGGTCGGTATCGGAACAACACTTGTTGTTTTCTCTTCTTCCACAAAATTTTTGCGGAATTACTCTTACTGATTCTGCTTTAATGATACCGATAAAATCCGTAAGTGGAATAATAGGTATAGGCACGGATGTTAAATGGCAGAATTATATGTGCGATACATGCGGGGTTAAAGATTGCACTTATAGATTAAAGAGAGTAAAACGATAGAAAGAGTGGTTTGAAAAAAAATATAGAAATTACAGTACTCGTTTGTAATTAATTTTACTTGAATATAAGGGAATAAAAAAAATGAAAGATCAACAATGGGAAGTGCTTCAAAAAGTTATAAAGGGCGAAGTAGTTAATCCTTTGCCCATCGGTTTTATTATTGATTGCCCGTGGCTGCCGAATTGGTATGGAATTAATATACTTGATTATTTTACAAATGACGATTTATGGCTCGATGCGAATTTAAAAGCTATTAATGATTTTCCGGATGTAATGTTTCTTCCGGGATTTTGGTCGGAATATGGAATGTGTACGGAGCCGTCGGCTTTCGGCGCGCGTTGTAGTTTTCCAACGAATGAATTTCCCCATGCTCATAAAATTATTAACTCGGCAGATGATATTGATTCTTTGCCCGATCCGAATCCTAAAGTTGACGGACTTTTACCTTTCATGCTGAACCGTTTGAAAATTGCTCAACCGAAAATTGAAGCTGCGGGGCACAAAATCAGATTTTCCGTTTCCCGCGGACCTTTGAACATCGCAAGTTATTTAATGGGCACAACAGAGTTTTTAACTACAATGATGATAATGCCGGAAAAAGCCGAACTGCTAATCAAAAAAATAACTGCATATTTAAAAAACTGGCATGAACTTCAAAGAGAAACTTTTCCGTCAATCGATGGAATTCTTATGCTTGATGATATAATCGGTTTTATGGGCGAAGCGGAATTCCGTGAGTTCGGACTTTCGTATTTTAAAGAATTATACGACACGGATGTATCGGTTAAATTTTTACACAACGATGCGCCGTGCAAAGTATCGGCGCCGTTTCTTCCTGAAATGGGCGTTAACTTTTTCAACATGGGTTTTGATGTTACTCTTAATGAATTAAAACAAATGACACAAAACAAAGTTACAATGCTCGGCAACATTCCCCCGCGGGATGTTCTTGCCGCCGGAACGGTTGAAGATGTAACAAACACAACCACGGAATTAATCAAATCTTTGGATGATAGATCGCATGTTGTAATGTCATGCGGCGGCGGGATGCCTCCGAATGTTAGCAGCGAAAAAATTAAAGCTTTTATTGATGCAGTAAAAAATAATTAATCTAATTGGGGGAAATATGAAAAATCTATTAAGAATTTATACTGTCATTTTTATACTGATTATGAGCGGTATGACTGTAGCTCAACAAAACGAATCTGCAAAAATTCCACAAGTTGAAATTGCAGGCTCTCAAGTATTACATATTAATTCGCAAGTTGTTGATCAAGAATATGAACTCTATGTAAATCTGCCCAGAAATTATAGCGACACAAACAGGAAATTTCCCGTTTTATTTTTATTGGATGCTCAATGGGATTTTCCGCTGATGCAGGCTTTGTACGGAGAGCAGTATTACGATGGTTTTGTTCCTGACATTGTAATTGTAGGTATAACCTGGGGCGGTGAAAACCCAAACCATGACGCATTACGCGCGAGAGATTTTACGCCTTCGGCTTCGGCGCCAACGCAAACATCGGGCAATGCGCCAAAATTTCTTGAATTCATTAAAACAGAATTAATACCTTTTGTTGAATCAAATTACCGCGTTACAAACGATAGAACAATTGTCGGTAGTTCTCTCGGCGGATTATTCACACTTTATGCAATGTTTAGCGAAACAAATTTATTTAGCAAATACATTTTAACAAGCCCGGCTTTGCAGGTGGAAAACGGGATTCTCGGAAATATTGAAAAATCCTTTGCCGAAAAAAATAATGATATAAATGCAAGATTAT
>CAZRMG010000065.1:5038-10347 GCA_964601095.1 uncultured Melioribacteraceae bacterium
TGGCTGTCGGCGGGTACGAATATGTGCCGATGCTTCAAAATTTTTACGAAGTATTAAAAGGAAGAAATTATAAGAACTTAAAAATCGGTTATAAAGTTATTGAAGGAATCGGGCATTCGGGCTCTAAGGCAGACGGGTATTCCCGCGGGTTGATATTTGCTTTCGAGCGGCCGGAAATAAAGTTGGACGATTCAATTCTAAACCAATATACAGGTACGTATCAAGTAATGCCGGGTATGAACATTAAAGTCAGCGTTGAGAACAATCAACTTGTTGCATTAACGCCCGATAACTATAAAGTTATTTTATCCGCGGCTAATGAAAGAAGTTTTTATATGAAAGGACAATATTTAAATGTTGATTTCATAAAAGATGAAAACAATAAAGTTACCGGTGCAAATTTAGAAACCTACGGCGGCAAACAATCGCTTAGTAAAGTTGAATAGTAGTAGCGATAAATAACAATCCGGCTTTTGCCGGGTTGTTGTAATAATGCCTTGTTGATTAAAAAATAATCGATGAGGATTTTGAGAGAGAGCCCATGAAAAGTAAACAATACAAAGCAGTAACCGCTCTGACTGCGGCTGTTATTTTTATATTCATTTCAAATATTTTTCCGCAGGATGTTTCATTAACGAAAGAAAAACTTAAACTTGTTGCGGACGGAATTTTGAAAGACGCAACGTTTATGTTCGTCGATAAGAAAAGCGATGAAAAATTTTCTTCAACTGAAAACGTGCCCTCCGGTTCTCAACTAATTCCCGAAAGTGCATACAACGAATGGCGCTACTGGAACGGCGTTCTGAATATTGCGATGATAAATCTTGCCGAGACAATCGATGAACCAAAGTACAAAGAATTCGCAAGAAAAAATGTTGCGTTCAGCTTTGATAATTATAAATACTTCGAAAGGAATTACAACAACGAAGGCAAGTGGAATTATCCGTACGCGCAAAGATTTATTACGGAAGAATTGGACGACTGCGGCGCAATGGGCGCTAGCATTATAGAAGTTCATGCTTTTGATCCGCAGCCGCGTTATAAGGATTATATTGAACATTCTGCGAATCACATTTCCAAAAAACAAACACGGATGAATGACAAAACTTTCGTGCGTCACTTTCCGGTAAAGTGGACGCTTTGGGCGGATGATTTGTATATGGGGTTATCATTCCTATGCAGAATGGGTGAAATGACGGGACAAGAAAAATATTTTGACGATGCCGCAAAACAGGTAATTAATTTTCATAAATACTTATTTGATGAAAATGCAGGTGCTATGCATCACTGCTGGTATTCCGATGTTATAAAAACAAATGTTGCTTTGTGGGGAAGGGCCAACGGCTGGGCAATGGTTGCGCAGGTTGAACTGCTTGATAGACTTCCAAAAAATCATCCGAAGAGAAATGAATTAATCACACTTCTGCAAAATCATATATTGGGAATTTCGCGCTATCAATCCGAAAATGGTTTGTGGCACCAGCTCCTCGATAAAAATGATTCGTATCACGAAACATCGTGCAGCGCAATGTTTACATATTCTGTTGCCCGCGCTGTTAACAATGGATACATTCAACAACGTTATGCTTCTATTGCTTTGCGAGGGTGGGAAGGTGTAATGACCAAAATTTTAGCCGACGGAAAAATTGAAGGAGTCTGCACAGGTACAGTTACAAGCGACGATCTGGTTTATTACTACAAACGTCCAGCTCCGTTAAATGACGTGCACGGGGTTGGTACAATTCTGATGGCGGGCACGGAAATATTGAAACTTTTGAGCAAGTAATTAATTTGTTTGTATTTCATCATTGCGAATAATATATGTAATGCAATCACATAGTTTTTCGTAATATATATAACATGTATGCGTAGTAAAAACTTAATTAGACGAGATGAAAGTAAAGCGATAGTTTATGTGTGGGAACCGAAATTTGGAATTCGGCAATTTAATGCTTGAGGGAATATGTTGTATTATAAAAACGGCGGACTTTTTTGATCTGTTGCAAGCAAGAAATCGGGAGTTAACGGAGCCGATAATTCGACCGAGTCATGGATTACGGAATAATCCGGCAGACTTGCATCGGTTAGTTTGTTGATAATAAATAATTCTTTTTCGTTTGTCTGAGGAGACTTTTCTTCGCTTGAATGATTTGTGTTTCTGTTGTAATGCGAAGAACTTGTTGCAGCCAAACATTCTTTAAGTATGGAATCATTTACATTTTTTAAGCTCCCGAAATAATTCACGGCATTTGAATATTTTATGTTCAGCGATAACAGCAGAATAAATAATTCTAAATACACGGTAATTATTTTTACAAGAGGATTTCTCATTCTAAAACCTCTTTAAGGTAAGCTTGCGGTTAGTCATGTTCGTTGATCTGTTTTATCAAACAAACATTTTAACAACTATAAGAAATACGATAACTGCCGCTATTATAGCAAGCAATTTCACCATATCGCTTTTTGCACCGCTGGGCGGAGTTTTGGTTTGTTGTTCCATTTTACCTCACTTAGTTTGTTGTGAATATGATATTTAACTGCCGATTTTCGGCGTGCAAATTTAATTAAAGAAAATCCGATTACACAATGCTTATATTTCTAATATTCATTCATGTACTCTCCTGTAAAGGCAATGATTAAAGAGGAAGCATTTGCCACGAATTTCACGAATTAACACTAATACAAAAAATATGCGCGAAATAATCGTTGATGATATCGGTAAAATAAATTTTGTTAAAAGTAGAAGGGCGAAGAATATCAGTATTTCCGTGCGCCCTTTGAAAGGCGTGAAAGTTACTTTACCGTATTTTGTTTGTTATAATGAAGCTGAAAAAGTTATCGCACACAAGAAAGATTGGATAATAAGAAATCTTGGCAAAGTGAGAGAGCTTGAAAAAAATCATACAATATTTACCGAAGAAGAAACGTATCAAACAAGATTTCACAAACTGATTATGAAAAGAAATGGAACGGAAAAAGTTTCGGTACGAGTGCAAAGTGGAAAAATAATTTTAAATTATCCGTCGCAATTAAGTGTGGAATCGGATATTATCCAGTCGGCAATTAGAAAAGGAATTGAACGCGCATTCAAAATTGAAGCAAATGAATATTTGCCTTTAAGAGTGAAACAACTTGCTGAAAAATTCGAGTTGACTTATGAAAATGTTTCGGTGAAAAATGTTAAATCGAGATGGGGAAGCTGCTCGCGCAGAAAAAATATTAATCTTAATATACACCTGATGAGATTGCCGGATCATTTAATTGATTATGTAATTCTTCACGAACTTGCCCACACCGTGGAGTTAAATCATAGTAAAAGATTCTGGAATTTATTGGATTCATTAACCGGCTGCGCGAAACTTTTGGATAAGGAATTGAAAAATTACCGTGTCTCAATTTATTGAATGAAAATATGTTATAATAATTTGGTATAAGTATGATTCATTATATAATCGACGGAAATAACCTTATCGGTAAAATTAAATCTTTGAAAGAATTACAAGCGAAAGATAAACAGGGAAGCCGCGAAGGACTGGTTGCTCTTCTAAATAAATATTTTGCGGGTAAAAAGATTAAAGCTACTCTCCACTTTGACGGGCATCCGAACAATATTCTTCATTTCACAAAAGGCAAAATTGTTTATTCTGAAAAACTAAGTTCCGATCACATGATCCGCGAAGAAATTGACCGTTCGAAAAATCCTAAATTGATTACGCTGGTTTCATCAGACCACAGTCTGCAAAACTTTGCACGGGCAAACAGATGTAAAGTAATTAAGTCCGAAGAAATTCATCTTGATATAAAAAAGTCGTTTGAGAAAAACGAAGAAGCAGAAAAACTAAAACAGCTCGAAAAAGAAAAAGATGTTTTTCTAAAACTCTTTACCGGCAAATAAAAATTTGCAAATTAATCATGCTTGGTCTAATCACACTTTATCGGACAATAGGGACTTGATAATCTTTAATTAACTCACTAACTTCTTTCGTCTCATTTCTTAAATCGTTTATGTTTCCTAAACATGGAGGATGGTATGAAAATTTATAGATCACTCCTTTTAGTTTTCCTCATAACAATTTCAATCAAAGCTCAGACCGGGCTTGGTACATCAAAGTATGATGATTTCAAAACTCCCCAGTATTGCGGGTCTTCGTGCCATACGGATTTTTACCAGCAGTGGAGACAGGCAATGATGTCGCAAGCTTATACGCATGAATGGGATGAAATAGAATATTTTAAATTAGCCGTTCCTCATGCCGAAAAAGATAAAAAATTTAAAGAAGCTCAGGAAGGATGCAACGGGTGTCATACTCCAATTGCATATTTAGCCGGTGATGTACCCCCGCCTTTACCGAGTAAAAATTCACGAGCTAACGAATCCGTCTCCTGCGAAGTATGCCACAGCATCACGGGATTTACCGGAGATACTCCGTTTAATTTTAATTACATAATGAAACCCGGTAAAACAAAATATTCTACGCGGAAAGGAGAAATATTATCGCCCGCCCATGAAATTGAAATTAATCCTTTGATGAGGACCGGAGATTTCTGCGGTATATGTCATAATGAAAAAAGCCCGTTTGATGTTTGGGTTAAATCGACACAGCTTGAATGGAAGGAAGGACCATATTATAAAGAAGGTGTTCAATGCCAGGACTGCCACATGACGAAAGCGGAATTTAAAACCGCAACAATGGGTGCAAAATATAGTGATGCAAAACTTCATTTATTTCACGGCGCTCACGATCCCGGAAAAGTTAAAGGAGTAATTGAATTAAGAATTCATCCCGACATCCGCGAAGCTGAGCCGGGCGAAACTGTTAAATTTACTGTTGCGTTGTTTAATCAAAAGACCGGTCACAAATTTCCATCAGGTTCGGTTGAAGATAGAATTGTCTGGATGCATGTTGAAGCCGTTGATTCGAAAGGAAATATTTATCATTTGCCTGTCGATAAAAAAGGTTTTGAAGGAGAAGAATATACAATCGGCAGCGATGTTTTGGCTTATCAGGATATGGGTATTGCTTTAGATGATGCGAATTTTAAAGGAGTACAGCGCGATGGAATTCCAATCGGTGATAGAATTTTCAGAATGCCGTATTTTGATCCTCAAGGTAGAATGACAATGCAGCAATGGAATACCGCATCACTGGGTGTTGATTATAGGATTGGTCCGCGCGAAACAAAAATTGACGACGGTTCAACCGGCTTTGGCGCGGCGGAATCCGAAAATCGCTTGTGAACCGAGTCGAAAAAAATCATTTTTACACCATTGCAAATTTCCGCCGGACTGTTGTATGATAGCTCCGCCA
>CAZRMG010000066.1:0-10327 GCA_964601095.1 uncultured Melioribacteraceae bacterium
GTAAATATTCTACATCAAGTATTTAAACAAAGAGAGCCCGGCTTAACCGGGCTCTTATATTAATAATAACAAACTATATTATAGATCAACTACAAATCCCGCTAAGAAAGTCATGAACAAACCTTTCGCGGAATTTTTTACATATTTGCCGTTGAACCTATCGTATGAATATGTTGAATACTCTTCATTATTGCCGCCGACTTTTACACTGAGGTCAAGATTAAAGCCCTCGGTTAATTCATATAAACATCCCACACCGGCAGACCAAGCACCTCTCGTAACGGATGTTTCATCAAGAGCTTTTATATCTTCGCCGTCAACTTTTACAGTTGCAGCTTCAGCACTTAGAAAATGTAATCCTCCTTCAGCTTGAATGTACGGTCTTAGCGACAAGTAATGAACCGGCATCCATTTAATTCCCAACATCACCGGGATTACAGATAATCTTGTGTTAGTGTGTGCGGTGGAAGTAAACCCGGCAAGATTTAACATTCTATCGAAATAATCATTATTATAAGAAAAATCTTGATAGCCGGATGTAGCGCTGATTTGAATATTTTCTGTCAGCGAATATGATAACGACAGCATTCCACTTGCACCGTTGTTAAAAACATTATGGAAAGCGCTGTTTCCCAAAGTATAACCGCCGCCCACGCCAACATTAAATGCCGATTGCGCATTTAAAACTGTAAATGAAAATAATACAACAATTAAAAATATTTTTTTCATTTCATCACCCTTTGTTTGTTTATTAATTTATTACAGTAAAAGAACTATTCCAATTAATTCAACTGCAAAAATTCTTTGCGATATTATTTATAAAACTAAATTTGAGAAATGGATTTCTTTAAAGGCAGATTAAAGGTCTTTCACTTTGTGTCGAATATTTTCAAAAGGAAGATACTTTAAAATTATCAAAGATGGGATAACAGTAATCGGTAGAATTGTAAAAAAATATTTATAATCAACCGATTTTAGAATCGGCTCGCTGATAATTCCCGATAGTATTATACCAAGAGTCATAAAAGTAGCTGCTAATGAATAATGAGAAGCTTTATAATCGCCGTCGGATAAATTAACCATGTAAAGCACCAAGCCGGTTAACCCAAAACCAATTAAAAGATGATGACAAAATGCGGCGGAATAAATTATTATCAATTCCGAAGGTTGCGTATGAGCAAGGATTGCATATATTATTCCCGGGATATTAACCGCGAACATCATAAGCCAAATCCATTTTTTCAAACTGCTTTTTGTTAACATTAATCCACCCAACAAACTACCGATTATAAAACCGGATGTATATATTATTGCCGTTATAAAACCAAGTTCGCCGTCCGTTAAACCGAGTCCGCCTAAAGTTCTTTTATCTGCCAAAAACATAGTTGATGTTTTAATCAACTGACCTTCGGAGAACAAATAAAATACTATAAACATAATTATCACGCCGATTTTCTTTTTTTCAAAAAATCTAAAGAAAGGTTTTAAAAACAATTTGTTAAATGCAGCAGACCTGTTTAACTTTAATTGCTTATCGGCGACAGCGTGAGGTAAAATTTTTCTATGGTAAAAAAATAAAATTAGAAACAGCGCCGAGCCGGCGAAGAATGGGATAATCCACGCGATAAAGACTTTTTCAGTGCGCACGTTAAATACCGCTTCATTTCTTGCTGTCAAAGCAGGATTAATCTGCACCAAGACAAGAGCGGGTTTATTCCAGTTTCTTGAGTTGAATTTTAGTTTATCCCCCTCGATTATTTTAATATTATCGTTTGCGGTTCTTTGTTCAACAATTACAGAATATTCTTTTTCCTTCGGCGGCTGTTTTGAAAGATGTAAACCGACAATCCCGATATTGCCCACCGGCTCTCTCGGCAATACAGGATATTTGTTCTGCCGTGAAAACTCATCTACAAATCCGTTGATGTTGTTGAAATTTCTTACATATTCTCTATAAGAAAAAACATCTTCCGCTGTTTTAAGCTCTGATCCAATTTTAACGTCGTTTTTACTTGCTATAATTCTTAATTGCCCTGGAAAAGTTTTGTACTTGAATGAATCGATATGAATTTCCTCGGAAAAATATTTATTTGGGTCGGCAGTGATTTTAAATTCCGTCGGTTCAACAGAGAAAAATATTTCAAGATAACCGGAAAAAACAATTATTAAACCTTGAGCGGCAAAAAAAGATATACGGTAAAAAACGGAGCGCACACCCACGAAAAAAGAACGCGGAGAATTATTTGTCAATGCACTTATATAAAACCCGTCCACTGCTGTTTCAAGTGTCGCTGAAGCAAAAGCTATTATAAACCAAAGCAGTATAGAAAAATTGAAAAAATCCGGCAATGGAATTAATAATGCAATTCCGGCCAAGCAAATGCCGATTACCAACTGCATTGAGTAAATCCACTTCCTTTTGGAGCCGTAGATATCAACAAAAGGACTCCATAAAGGTCTTAAAATCCAAGGCAGGTAAATCAATCCTGTAAAAAAGGCAATGTCGGAATTAGAAACACCGAAATGACGATACATAACAGCCGAAAAAGCGACCGCAAGAAAATATGGAAATCCTTCACTAAGATAGAGTGTTGGAATCCATTGCCACGGGCTTCTAACTTTAACTTGTGCAGAATGAAAAGATTTTTTAACAATCATTAAGCATGTCTAAAAAGGAATTATTAAACCATCGAGTCATGTTTCGTTCGTTCTTTATTTTTCCTTTTTTTCTCCCCGTTCTGCGAAGATGGATAATAATAATATTGTTTATAATACGAACTATACCCGTTTCTATAAGTGAATCTATTTAATACAACGCCAAGGAATGAATTACTAGCATTATTCAAAGTCTCAACAGATTTTTCCATTAATTCTTGTTCGGTACTGCCCGCAGAAACTACAAGAATAGTTCCGTCAACAATCTTGGATAATATTTCAGAATCGGTAACTGATATTATCGGTGCGGAATCTATAATAACATAATCGTATGTGTTTTTTAATAAGGCAATAAATTCTTCCAGCTTTGCAGACCCAAGTATTTCCGAAGGATTTGGAGGTATAGTACCTGAAGTAATATAATCCAAATTTGGGATGCCTGATTTTCTGACGATAGCTTCCAAAACCGAAAGTGTTAAAAAATAATCGGTTAAACCGGGGAACCTTTGTTGGTTAAATAAACTATGAACTCTCGGTCTTCTAAGATCAAGATCTACAAGCACGGTTTTATAATTTGCGTTGGCAAGAACGGTTGCCAAATTTAAAGATGTTGTTGTTTTACCTTCCTGCGCAACAGGAGATGATACAAGAATTGTTTTTAAAGATTCTTTGGCAATCCGTGAGAATCTTATTCTTGTTCTTAAAGTTCTGTAAGCTTCGCTTGCAATCGAATCGGGTTTTTTTGCAACGATGGATTCGAATTCGCTTTTACCGGCTTTAAGTTCGTCGATTACAGGTATCCACGCAAGCAGATTAATATCTTTATTTTGTATGTCGTTAGGAGTATTGACTGTATTATCCATCATCTTTTTCAATAGAGCGAAACCAGCGCCGAAACCAAGCCCAACAATTAAACCGATAGCAACCAGCATAATTCTGTTTGGTTTTGCATGCCTGTCGGGCACCAAACCTGCATCGATAATAAGTACATTACTTGGAATCGATTGCTCGTTGATTATTGCTTCCTGGTATCTTTCCTCAAGTTGTATAAAAAGTTTTTCGTAGGATAATTGTTCCCTCTGAAGCCGGGCAAGATCGATTGAACTTGTAGGAAGTTCATTCATCTTCCTGTTATATTCATCCATTATTTCATTATACTTTTTATACGAAGCAAGGTTTGCCTGGTATTTTGCTTCTTCTTCAAAAGCTTTTTTGGTAAGATCTTTTATTTCTTCAGGACTTGAAGCTAAAATAGTATTTCTATATATAGCTAACGAATTGTCAAGCTTGCCTCTTAAGTCCGCAATCCTTGATTCCGCTTCTCTAATAATCTGTTGAGCATTGGGAAGAGTGCTTGACATGGCACGATCCCTCTGCGTTTGTAAATCTGCAATCTGTTCCTGCAGTCTTTTAAGATACGGCTGCGTTGCCATATTCTCAATATAATTGGTTACATCGGGGTCTCTCTTTTTCAACTCGTCTTTATAACTGTTCAGCGTTTTTTCGGATATCGCAAGATCGATTTTGGCTGCATTCATTTTCGCCTGGAATTCCGAAGATGTTTGTATAAGTACTTTTGCCTGTTCCGGCAGTTCAACAATTCCCTTTTTCTCCTGGTAACTTCTTAATGCATTTTCAATACCTGACAGCTCATTCAACTTCTCATCTTTTTGATTGGCAAGAAATTCTTTAACCATAATAAACTGTTGCCGGTTGTATTGAAGATTCAACTCGCTGTAAGCCGCCGCATAAGAATTTGCCAATATCGCCGCTTCAAAAGGAGATGTGGATTCAACCGTAATTTCTACAATATCCAATCCCCTTTTTTGCTCTATCGATATTACATTTTCAAGATTCTCCGCAATATCATGAATAGGCAATAATTCTTTATTCCCGCCGATTGATTTATCAAAGACAAGGGAGAATTTTGATTTATCGCCGCGAGAATTCATACTATCGATAAGAGCTTTTGCAACAATAGACCTAAGTTTATAGCTTTTAAGTATTTCAATTTCGTTGGCGACAAACCTATCGCTTCCGAAATCCTGGAATTCAGGAATTAATGAACCCGAAAGAATGCTTCCCTGAGGTTTACTTATTCTTATAGCAGTTGTTGATTTATATATGTTCGGCGCCTGGATAGAATATGCAATTGCTAAACCCAGTCCGATCAATCCGAAAATTAGTATTAAAACAAAATTCAGTTTTATAAAAACTATATAGTCGTGAAGAGTGTAATTATCTTGAGAATTATACCCGTTATTTTTGGTGTTATTCAAATTTTCACCGTTAATTATTATTTGTAATATTCAGAATTAGAATTGTAATTGAAACCAAAGCGCCTAATATCGTTGTCCACATGCTTACGCGTTCACGCGTATGAATCCGTGGTTCGCCGGGTACAAGTAATATGTCTCCCGCTTGTAAACCGGGAGCTCTTTTCAATTTTACATCTAAATCCGATTCGTAAAGAAAATCATAATAAGAAAACTTTATCATCTGTTGTGTTGAATCCTCTCTCGTCCTGTATATTCTTAATTCTTCAATTTCAGCTCCATCGGTTGGCCCGCCCGCATAAGAAATTAGATCCATTACGGTTGTATAACTCGGGACAGTGTATCTTCCGGGATATCTTAACCATCCCCATACGTTAACCTTTATATTAACCGCTTCAGGATCGGAGTAATTATAAAAACCTCCTTGTTGAGGATTTCGAAAACCTAGAATATCCGCACCCAATTCATAATCTTTTGTTTGTGCATTCATTGTAAAAATTCCGATCAATAAAAAAACCGGGAGAATATATTTAATTTTCATACGCCCTCTTTATCGAGTAAAAGATGAATAAAGTATTGTAATCATTTTGTTAATCACGAAAAATCTAATTGAGCAATTAATACTCAATTACAATTCCTTGGTCATGTACTGTCCAGATCCAAACTCTCCTGCTTTCGCGCCAGTTTCTTACAGTGCCCGTTACGTTAACATCCCAATAACCGGGATTGTTCAAATCAACATCGGCAAATTGTTCGGTATAGTCTTCAAACACAATTCTTAGACTCCAATCACCGCTTTCATTAGGTCTGTTGATATTGCCGGAACCGTCAGCATTTTGCTTGTATGGGTTACCTTCGGCGCCCGGCCACGGCACGCTGAATCTTACTGTATTAGGTATTGAACCGGGACCGCTTGCAAGCGTAAAATTAGCCCCGTATCTCTGCGCAAGATTATTAAAAATCCATTCGTCTGTCGGCGCTTCGGTTATAACATTGGTTGAGTTTCTTGTATATGTAATATTACCGGGTAATTCGGCAGATAAAGTTCCGCTTGTAAAAGTAAACGATCTTTCTTCAGTAGCTTCTGATACTTTTTTCAATCCGCCGTTTTTGTTAAGACTTGCCACAGTACCGCTAATGTTAGTATTGTCCATAAGCGAGTATTGACTTGTTTTAGAAATATCAACATTTGCGAGGTAACCGGAATTATCAACTACCGCAAACAACCCAGTATTTTGCCATACACCGTTTACCAATTCCATTAATGGGATTTGATCGCCTGCTAAAAATTTGTAAGGCAGTGGAAAAGTCATTTTAACAGGTACGGCAAATGAAATGTTAGCAGGCTGCAAATTAACAATACCAACCTGGGTATTTTGATTTGGATTTTGAGGTAAAGTTGCGTTATTAACAGGTACCTGTGCCATTTGAATTGACGTGGTTTGTGTTACGGCTCCTGCCGGCACCGTCATTGTTAACGGCTGGCTTGCTGCGGATTCGGTGCTTGTTGTAGTTGCGGTACCGCCTGTTGTAGTTACATTAACCTGTGCAGCTTCAATTTTATCCAACGGCACAGTAACTGCGCGGGCAATCTTATTAACAATATTAACCTTTGTATTAACAAACGAAAACCCGTAACCCGTAGCCGTTGCGGTTACCTTTAAATCTTCGGCATTTACGTTCGAGATATCATAAGAAAAACTTCCGTTGCCGCCCGCGGTTAATGTTGTAACTTTTGAACCGTCGGCTTTAAGTATTTCTACCGTTGCCCCGTTTAACCCGGCGCTGCTTTTAGAATCAACAACATTACCGGAAAGGATTAAAGGTTGAGGTTGAGCCAACGGAGGATTAGGTCTTGTAACAACCGGACCTGTTTCACTGCTATCGCAGCTTGTAACAAAAATCAAAGCCGCGAAAAGAATTGTCAATGTGAACAATGACGTTAATTTGTGCTTCATTTTATACCTCACTTTTATTTGAACTTCTTTTTAAGCTTTACCGCGAGGACTATTTTATACTGTACAAAAGTAATAATAAAACTTAACAAATATAAGAAGTCCTGTTTATGAATTAGTTTATAACCTGTACCTAAAAATCCTTTTAACAAACAACGGGTTGAGTTTCTTGGTAAAATTTTCGAGCCGGTTGCCGGAATTGTATCTAAGCCCGATTAAATCATCAATATTGCTTCTAACGAGATAGCTTCTTTCAAATTGATCTGCAATTGAAATTCTTGCCAAACCCGGCTTCATATTTCTTGAAGGCAATAAAGGTATACTGAATTTAATTCCGCCGTTTGTTACACCTTTGTCGGACTTCAGAGCAAAGAAACCTATTTCAACTTCGCCGAATTCCCTATTAATATCAAAGCGAACAGTATTATCACCATATAAATATCTTCCCCCGGAAATACCGAAAGTCAAATCGTAATCGGGAAGTCTGTATTCAAAACTAATATTGCCTGTCCATGTAAAAGCTTTCGAGTAAAAAAATTTTCTAAGTCCCGAATACGAAATGTAACTCGTTAAACCGTAATTAAAACCGAGACTCATATTCCCGTTTGCGAAATATTTCCGGGCTTCAACATCCCAGCCGTATCTTTCCTGGGTAAATACTCCCGCGCTTGTTGAAACAAATATATCATCCTGTAAACGCAATGTTTGATTTAACGCAACAATGCCTGGTCTAACGGAATCCTGTCTCGAACCGAATTCGTTTTTAATAGGAACTATCATCTCGTAATTCAAACTCATTCCTTCCCATAAACTCGTTTTAAAATCCGGAATAATATTAACCTGATACAAAACAGGTTGTGTAAATGGACCAAACTGCATATTCAAAGAAGGTTTAACAACAACATCAAGTTTATACGATGATGAATTTTCAATCTCATGTTTTGCCAATTCTTTAATTATTTCATCGGTATTAAAAACAATTTTCATTCTTTCGGAAAATTCCTCACCTGTAATCGATCCGGATAAATAGTTTTTACAATCCGGTACATTCATTTCCAAAACTATAATAGGAATTTTCCTGTTCAAAGGAACCAGTATTATTTTTTGATTATCATTTAATAATGGTGCTGTTAATCCGATTACATTTTTTACCGCATCAACATCAAATCTAAAAATCCTATTTTCATAAGAAACCAATAGGCGGCTTTCATCTGCAATCACACGAACATTTTCAAATCCTTCACTAATAAGTTTGCCTGCAATATCATTTTGAATATTTGAATTACTGCCGCCATATAAATAACCGGTAGCGATTGTAAGTGAAATAATTAGGCAAAAGAATATTTTTTGCTTCAACTTATTATCCTTTATAAGCAATACTTAATAATATAATGCTGCATTAAATGCATTATTCTAAGTTCGCAAGAAACAACTCTTAATAAGGTAGTTTAATTAAACTTGTTTTTAGAAATTTTTAGAGGATGGAACTAAATTTACTATATGTACGCACAGCAGATCTTTCTGTTAATTAAACTTACAAACCTGCACGAATATAGAATTATTGTGGAATAAAGTAAATTATATTTTAATGATTAGAATAAAATGTGATATCTATTCTTAGGGAAATTAGAAAGGGCGAAAAGTGAAGGATATTTATTTTATCAGCAGAATTAGAAATTAACAGATTTATGCCGCATTCCTATTAATATAATCTGTTTTAGTTTCGGCATTCTGCAAATAATGAAAACCCGATTTATCTTCAAAGCCGAGAGGCGCTTTCTTCAATATTATTGCTAAAACAACTCCAAATACAACCGAGTATAATATAAAACCGAGCGTAAACATATAAGACCTCTTTTATATGATACTCTACTATCGAAGATTATTGAATTTAGTTTAGCCCTTTTAATATTTTTTTAATAAAAAAACTTCTAATCCTCATTTTTTATTCAAAAAACCACTTTTTAAAATAATCAACCGGTCTTACAGGTTCTTTTTTATCATAACAAATCATAAATATCTTATAAAATCTGTGTTCCATTTAATATTAAGTAGAGAAATTATAATGAAAAATTTACACTTGCCGAACCGGAGAAATTCTTAAACCTAAGCATACCGGCCAATAATGAGAAATGATCGAACAATTTTAACCTGATTCCGCCGTTTGTGTATTTCCCGTCGTACTCCGTCATTAATTCTATATGATTCCATAAGTTGCATGAAACTCCGCCGAACAATCCCACAAAATGATGATTTTGTGCTTCAAACCAATCTGTGCCGTACCCGGCATTTATCATAATATTGTTTAATATCCCCGAATCAATTTTATAGTTTTTTGTAGCAACAAAATAAAACGCATTATTTCGAATGGCTTCAGTACCGCCGAAAACCGTCATTAAATCATGCATTCCGACAAGCACTGCGGGAAACAATTCTCCTTCTTCAATGAATCTGATTCTCGCTGAAAATGTTCTGTCGCCGATTCCCTGTCTATTCCCCTCATAATTAATAATTCTGGTAATTCTTATTGAGAATTCCGCAAAGGGTAAGAAAGCAACACTTAAATATGGAGTGAACGCGTCTTTTTTATAACCGCTGAATGATACAAGTTCTTTATCAACAAAACTTGCGCCCAATGTTAATTGCCCGTCTTTTTGAATCTCAGCGCTCGGTATAAAAAATAACCCGCTTGTACCTTCGATTGTTTGAGCGTTGTTCTCATTCACTAAAAGCACGAGGCATAGTATTAGTACAATTTTTTTTATCGTCATATTATTTTATTGAACTTTCGAAGTTAGGAAGTAGGGAAGATTGGTAATGAAAAATAAAATATTTCAACAAAGAACAACCGAACGCAGACCTTTATGATAATTTTGATTTGTTATGATAAAAATAATCCGTGTAAATCATAAACAATCATAGTAATCAGCGTTCTATTCTTTATTAAAAACAACTCTAACAAACAATATCATGCTTTAACAATATTCTTTTTTACAATTCCTCTAAATTCAAACGCGTTACGTGTATCGATTATTAACTTTGCATTATCGGCTATCAATTTATAATCAAAAGAATCATGATCGGTTGAAAGCACAACCAAATCAAACGATGTAAGATTTTTTGAATCTATGTTAACCGATTCCATATCAAAATTATATTTTCTTGTCTTAGGCAGCTTCGGAACAAAAGGATCATGATAAAATACATTAGCCCCTTTCTCCCTAAACAATTCTATCAATTTTAACGACGGGGATTCGCGCATATCGTCAATGTTCTTTTTATAAGAAGCACCGAGAATAAGCACACTTGAATTTTTGATTGATTTATTTTCATTGTTAAGTGCTTCGATCGATTTACCAACAACATAATACGGCTGATGCGTATTAATTTCGCCCGCGAGTTCAATAAATTTAGTATTAACATCATACTCCCGCGCTTTCC
>CAZRMG010000067.1:0-10231 GCA_964601095.1 uncultured Melioribacteraceae bacterium
TACGTTCCATGTAAAAGATCCGTCGCTGGGTTCAGCCGATTTAATTAGATTCCACGTTGAACCGTTATTCAAACTATATTCAATCCTAACAAAATTAATGTTATTGCTTGTCCACGTTATTAATTCCTGCGCGCCTGTTTCAAATGATTCGCCGCCATTGGGGCTGGTAATTGTTATCAAAGGCGTTGTTTGAATTGTGAACTTTGAGTCGCTTGTATCAATATTTGTTACATTATCAACATCCGATATTCTAACAAAACAATCCACCGATGGAAAATTTGGAACTGTCCATGCATAAGTCCCTAAACTTGCGTCAACATAAGTATTAATATCCACCCAGTTGAGTCCGTTATCGTGTGTGTATTGTATTCTTACAAAATTTATTACCGGGTCTCTCGTCCAGGTTATGTTTTTTACAGAACCAACTTCCCATCCCTCGTTGCCGTTTGGCGAAGTTATGTTCAAAGATTTTGATATTGTAAAAAGTGTTGAGTTTTCGGAATAGACAGCAGAGCTTGAAACATCGCTGATTCTAACCTTACAATTTAATGATGTAGTGTTTGGAACAATCCATCTATAAGTTCCGAGATTGGCTACAACCGATGCGGCAATTGTTGTCCACGAGCTGCCGTTATTTGTTGAGTATTCTAATTTCAAATTTGTTATGGTTGAACTGCAAGTCCATGTAATATCATGAGCTGTTCCCACTTTCCAGTTTTCAGTTCCAACCGGAGAAGTAAGACTTATTTTAGAAATTGTAAAAAGGTTGTCGCTGAGGTCATTAATTGCAGCGTTGCCCGCATCGGATATTCGAAATGAATAAGTTGAAGCTGAAGTATTTGGAACAGTCCAATTATAAGTTCCGGCTGCTGCCGGTGTTGAAGCAATGATTGTATTCCATGTAGTTCCGCTGTTTGCAGAATATTCGAGCATTACGTTTGATATGTTTAAGGAATTCCAGTTGACAGCGTGAGTTGAACCTTCAATCCAGTTTTCTCCGCCGTTGGGAGTAGTAAGTGTTAATGACGAAATTGTAAATGTATTTGCACTTGCATCATTTATGCTGCTGTTGGATGCATCGCTGATTCTTACTTTGCAATTAGTTGATGGCGTGTTTGGAACCGTCCACGAATAAGTCCCGGCAGAAGCTACAATTGAAGAAGAAATAGTATTCCAACTTGTGCCGTTATCGGTTGTGTATTCAAGTTT
This sequence comes from uncultured Melioribacteraceae bacterium, assembly GCA_964601095.1. Taxonomy (GTDB): domain Bacteria; phylum Bacteroidota; class Ignavibacteria; order Ignavibacteriales; family Melioribacteraceae; genus JAEWUC01. The sequence goes on from CAZRMG010000067.1 coordinate 1,210, forward strand.
TACGTTGCTGATATTTGTGCTTGTCCATGTAATATTATAACTCTTACCGACCTGCCATTGTTCTGCACCATTGGGTGAAGTAAGGTTAAGTGACGATATTGTAAAAGTATTATTGCTTACATCATTAACCAATGCGTCGATGGAACTTGCAACCTTAACTAAGCAATTTTGCGAAGGGGTATTTGGTATTGTCCAACTGTAAGTTCCTAAGTTTGCGGCAATCGTACTCGCAACAGAAGTCCAGCTTGAACCGTTGTTTATTGAATAACTGATATCAACATTGGCAATATTATATGTGGCAGTCCAGGTAATATTATGTAAAGAACTTTCCTGCCAATTTTCAAAACCATTGGGAGATGTAACTGTGATCGAAGGTATCGGTTCAATAGTAAATATATTACTGGAAACATTATTTGATGGGTATAATTGGTCGCTTATTCTAACCTTGCATTGAAGAGAAGGTGTATTCGGAACCGTCCAAGAATATGATTGCGGATTTGCACCTGTTACAATTGAGTTTTCAACGACGCTCCATGTGCTGCCACTGTCGGTTGAGTAATCAATCTTAATATTTGAAATGTTGTTGCTTGTCCATGTTATGTTATGTGAAGTACCGGCCTGCCATACTTCACCGCCGGCAGGCAAGGTCAAACTTAAATTCGAAATAATGAAAGTGCCGTTGCTCTCGTCTGTTACTCCTGCATAAGCTGCATCCGTAATTCTAACCAAACAGTTTGTTGATAAACCAATAGGAATAGTCCAATTATAACTTCCGCTTGATGCTATTGGTCCTGCAATTGCATTGTAAATTGTTCCACCGTCTATGGAATACTCTATATTAACATTACTAACGTTTTGACTTGTCCATGTTATTGTGTGTGTTGACCCTTCAAGGAAATTCTCCCCTCCGTTTGGCGAGGTTAGCGCAAGACCTGCAATAGTAAATACTGCATTGCTCACATCTTGAATTAAAGAATTTGTTACATCCGATACTCTTACTTTACATCCAGTAGAAGGTAAATTTGGAACTGTCCAAGCATAAGTAGCCGGTGCAGCAGCCAAAGACGAAACAATTGTCGACCAGCTTGTTCCGTTATCTGTAGTGTATTCTAATTTAACATTTGATATTTCCGCATATGTCCAGGTAATATTATGAACCTTTCCAACTTGAAGATGCTCGGCACCATTTGGCGAGGTTAAAGATAAGCTGGTAAGAGTAAAAACACTATTGCTGACATCGGTAACAGCTGGCACAGCAGCATCGCTTATCCTAATCAAACAACCAGTTCCCTCGGTAACTGCAGCAAAATTATACGAATACGTTCCGGTTGCAGCAGGCGTTGATGCAATAACATCAACCCAATTCACTCCGTCGTGAGCATACTCTATTCTAACATTTGTTACACCGGCTGAAGTCCACGTAATATCGTATGATTGTCCTTTTTGATAGCGCTCGCCGCCGTTCGGGGAGGTTACTTGAATTGTCTGTCCGAATAAAAATGCGTTCGATATGAATAAAATCATCCAAAAGAGTTTTTTCATTGCCATAAATCCTGTTATTCTTAAAGCGGCTACGCCCAATTAATGTGCCATGAAAATTTGAAATAGATCGCGTTTTTGTTTGATTTTGGAAGAATGGAAAGCTTGTATGAGGAGCTTATTGGCTAATAATGTACAGATGAATAATAATATTATTACATGGATATTGATGAATTGCAGTCAAAGTTTTTCGGCTTGCGTTGGTTTTCTTTCTATTGCTTTACCTGAAATTGTTATCATTTTTTATTTTTTTTGTCAGCATCATCACTGTCATAGTTGGGGCATAAATTAAAAGTAAAATTTGGAATGTGAAACTAATAAAGTCGCCAAGTTTATATCTAGTAAAGTCGTCAAATGTTTTGCCTGCGTTTTCTGTTAAAACATCGCTGCTGATTGTGTAAATATTGTTCACTTGTTTGTCTATACTTAATTTGAACAAACTGTCACCAACAGTAATTAGAAGTCCGTTAAAAATACAAACGTCATTGTCGTGATACAGTTGAACTGTATCGTTAGGTTCTATGGATATATTTTTATTGAAAGGATTTGTAATTCCGGGAAATTTAAACTCTAAAGGAATTGTCGTTGATATTGCGCTTCTTTCTCGTCCTAATGGTGTCACAAATATTTCTTTGTCAAGTTTGTTGGTAATAGTCGTCTGAACGAGAAAAAGTCGAGTTGGTAACACAGCAAAAAGTATAAATAAATAAGAAATTATGATTGTTGTCCAAACGATTTTTTTCATAAAATTCTGTCGTCAAATGTATAAATTATCACGGTGCAAATCCTTTCTTTTGTGTCGTTCAAAAATTGCCACTAACTAAAGTCGACGGCAATGCTTCAAAATTTATTCTTCCCTGTAGGTAATAGTTGCACTTGCCTGCCGAGCGGCGAGCATCGTTATTTCCGCAATGTTAACATGCGACGGACGCGATGCACAATAAACAACTGCATCGGCAACATCGTCACCTGTTAGCGGTGTTAATCCTTTATAAACATTCTTCGCTTTATCTTTATCGCCAAAACGAATATTGCTGAAGTTTGTCTCTACTAAACCTGGGTCAATAGTACTTACCAAAATTCCTTTATCAATCGTATCCATTCTTAAAGAATTTGTTATCGCATCAACTGCATGTTTTGTTGCACAATACACCGCGCCTTTTGGATACGCGGAATGACCTGCAATCGAGCCAATCATAATAACGTGACCAAATTTTCTTTCAATCATTCCCGGCACAATGGCGCGGGTTACGTACAATAATCCTTTAATATTTGTATCTATCATCTCTTCCCAGTTCTGCGGATCGTCTTCGAAAAATTTATTAAATCCTTTGGCTAACCCGGCATTGTTTACAAGTATATCAATATCCTTCCATTCGTCGGGCAAATTTTTAATTGATTCGTCAACATCATTTTTATTCCTTACATCAAGTTTATAACCATATACTTTTATGCCGAATTTACTTTTCAAATCATCTGCAATTTCATCAATCAAATTTTTGCGTCGTGCATTGATGATAAGATTAGCTCCTTCTTTTGCAAAAGCATATGCGCATGATTTTCCTATCCCCGATGTTGCCCCGCTTATAAATACAATTTTATTTTTTAAGGAATCCACATGAACCTCCGTAAAGTTTTCTTTGTTACAAATTTACATATGATGTTTGCCAAATGATAATTCTCAGCAACGAAAACTTTAACAACCGGGTAGATAGGTTTTATTAGACAAAACATCTTGAAATTTTTATCTTGCGTTGGAAATTTTAATCAACGGATTATTAAAATAATTCACTGAAAAATTGGAAAGGATCGAAGCTCAACAACATAATACGGACTTAAAACTGACTTGTTTTCACTGCGGTGATGAATGCCCGGATGATTCAATCAAGATTAACGAGAAAATTTTTTGCTGCAATGGCTGCAAAACAGTTTACGAAATGCTATATGATAACAACCTCTGCGAATACTATTCGATAGATCAAAACCCCGGTATAAAAAAGAAATTTACAGTTAAAAGAAATTACGACTTCCTTGAAGATCCCGAGCTAAAAACAAAATTAATAGATTTTACCGACGGCAAAACAACAACTGTTACCCTTTCAATTCCGCAGATGCATTGCAGTTCATGCATTTGGATTTTAGAAAACCTCTACAAGATGGACGAAGGCATCATTTCCTCACAGGTAAATTTTTTACAGAAGAAAATTTTCATAAGATTTGCAAACGCACTAACTTCATTAAAAAATGTTGTTGAACTGCTCGACTCGCTAGGCTACGAGCCGCTTCTAAATCTTGAAGAAAAAATTGAGGATAAACAAAATTCCGAAACCAAAAAGCTTTATTACAAAATAGGTATTGCAGGATTCTGCTTCGGCAATATTATGTTGTTAAGTTTCCCGGAATATCTTTCAATTGATATCAAAGAGCACGATGAGTTAAAACAAATATTTTCATATCTCAATCTTTTATTATCTCTGCCTGTTTTCTTTTATTCTTCCTCAGAATATTTTATATCCGCATGGAAAGGATTAAAGAAAAAGATTATTAATATAGATGTACCGATAGCCCTTGGTATCTTTATTCTGTTTTTGAGAAGCATTGTAGAAATTATTTTTTACGGACAAGCCGGTTACCTTGATTCACTTGCAGGTTTAGTATTTTTTCTACTTATAGGTAAATTATTTCAAAATAAAACGTACGACACACTTAACTTCGAGCGAAATTACAAATCATATTTTCCCATTTCAATTACTATTAGAAAAGATAATGCGGAAACCACAATCCCCGTGGAAAAATTATCGGTTGGCGAAAGAATTATTGTACGCAATAACGAAATAATTCCTGCTGATTCTGTTCTTATAAAAGGCAGCGCCAATATTGATTACAGCTTTGTTACAGGCGAATCAATCCCTGTTGAAATAAAGAACGGTGAATTGATTTATGCCGGAGGAAGGCAGGTCGGGGCAGCAATTGAACTCGATACAATTAAAGAAGTATCGCAGAGTTATTTAACAAGATTATGGAACAATAGTGCATTCCAAAAAGAAAAAGACGACGTTCCGCGAATCACTCTTTTTGCAAATGCGATAAGCAAATATTTTACATTCGCTGTTTTATTAATAGCTTCGACAGCGGCATTATATTGGTTTGGCTACAATACAGCATTTGCATTCAATGCATTTACTGCCGTACTTATTGTTGCCTGCCCATGTGCGCTTGCCCTTTCAACTCCGTTTGCAATGGGTAATGCTTTACGAATTTTCGGTAGAAATAAGTTCTATTTTAAAAATACAGATACAATCGAAAAACTTTGTGCTGTTGATACAATAGTATTCGATAAGACAGGTACTATTACGGAAAATAATTCATCCGAGATAGAATTTATTGGAGTGGAATTAACCGAGCATGAAAAATCATTAATAAAATCGACGGTAAAAAACTCTTCACACCCTTTGAGTATAACTATTACGAAACATCTTGCGGATTCAAAAAACGTAAAGCCAGATTATTTTAATGAAGAGCCCGGCAAGGGAATAATTGCAAAGGTTGAAAAAGACGAAATAAAAATCGGTTCTCATAAATTTGTTAATGACAACATTCTTCAAAAAGAAAATGAATCAACAGCAGTTTATGTTTCCATTAACAACATTATAAAAGGATACTTTAGGATTTCCAACAAATACCGCGCTGGGTTAAGAGATGTTGTTGCCGTTCTCGAAAACAATTATGAAATAGAATTACTTTCGGGCGATAACGACAGCGAAAAAGAAAAATTAAGAACAATCTTCGGCAGCGATAAAGAACTGCATTTCAATCAATCGCCCCATGATAAATTAAATTTTGTTAAACAATTACGCGATGAAGGTAAAACCGTATTAATGATTGGAGATGGTTTAAATGATGCAGGCGCTCTGGCACAAAGTGATGTCGGTATTTCAATTTCCGATGACATCAACAATTTCTCGCCCGCTTGCGATGCTATTCTTGAATCCGGTTCTTTCAACCGTTTGGCTGAATTTATAAATTTTGCAAAACTTAGCAAGAAAGTAATTATCGCAAGTTTTATTTTATCGTTGGTTTATAATGTTGCGGGACTTTATTTTGCGGTTCAAGGAACGCTTTCTCCTGTGATTGCGGCAATACTAATGCCTATTAGTTCAATTACTGCCGTTGCGTTCACAACTTTTTCAACAACTTTAATCGCAAAGAAAAAGAGGTTGCTGTAATGTCGGTTATAGTAATTTTAGTCGGCGCAAGTCTTCTTGTTGCAATAGGTTTTTTGACGGCATATTTATGGGCTGTTAAATCCGGTCAGTATGACGATAAATATACTCCATCTGTTAGAATTCTATTTGGTGATAAAAATAATTCGGATGATAGTAAAACATCTGCAAGCACTAAGGAGAAAGCAGTAGAGAGTAAAAAGAATGCAGAACTATGATTGCAGAATATAATAATTAATAACTTTTAACAGCTTAAAGCAAAGAATAAAAAACAAATTCAGGAGCCGTTAATGCAGGTTGAAAAATTTAGCTACGATAATCACGTCGTCAAAAATTTCGTGCTCGCATCGGTTGTGTTTGCAATCGTCGGTATGCTTGTCGGTTTGATAATCGCTATTCAATTATATATACCGGAATTAAATCTGGGCATTCCTTACTTAACTTTCGGAAGGTTGAGACCTTTGCACACTAATGCGGTAATCTTTGCATTTGTCGGCAATATAATTTTTGCCGGTGTGTATTATTCACTTCAGAGAGTTTTAAAAGCGAGAATGTGGAGCGATCTTTTAAGCAAGTTTCATTTCTGGGGATGGCAGGCAATAATTGTAGCCGCCGCAATTTCTTTACCGCTTGGTTTTACAACAAGTAAAGAATACGCCGAACTCGAATGGCCAATTGATATTGCAATTGCGGTTGTGTGGCTTGCATTCGGTGCAAACATGTTTGGAACAATTATTAAACGGCGCGAAAAGCACATGTACGTTGCTGTGTGGTTTTACATCGCAACATTTGTAACTGTTACTGTTTTGCATGTTGTAAACTCTATAGAAGTACCTGTTACATTTTTGAAAAGTTATCCAGTTTATGCCGGGGTTCAGGATGCATTGGTTCAATGGTGGTACGGTCATAATGCCGTTGCATTCTTTTTAACAACTCCTTATTTGGGATTGATGTATTACTTTTTACCGAAGGCGGCAAACAGACCTGTTTATTCATACCGGCTTTCAATACTTCACTTCTGGGCTTTAATTTTTATTTATATCTGGGCAGGCCCGCATCATCTTTTATATTCCGCTTTACCGGATTGGGCGCAATCTCTCGGAACAGTTTTTTCAATAATGTTAATCGCTCCTTCATGGGGCGGAATGTTGAACGGACTTCTAACATTACGCGGCGCATGGGATCGCGTTCGCGATAACCCGATTTTAAAATTTATGGTTGTCGCCGTTACAGCTTACGGAATGGCAACATTCGAAGGACCGATGCTCTCACTAAAAAATGTAAATGCAATTTCGCATTTTACCGATTGGACTATCGCGCATGTGCACGTCGGTGCTTTGGGTTGGAACGGTATGCTTTCATTCGGAATTTTATATTGGATGATTCCCAAAATGTGGGGCACCGAACTTTATTCTAAAAAATTGGCAAACGCACATTTCTGGATTTCAACATTGGGAATAGTTTTTTATGCAGTACCGATGTACTGGGCGGGTGTTGCACAATCTTTAATGTGGAAACAATTTACCGATCTCGGCGTTCTTCAATATCCTAATTTTCTTGAAACGGTTTTGCAAATCGTACCGATGTATATAATCCGTTCAATAGGCGGGTTACTTTTCTTCACCGGTTTATTCATGATGGTTTATAATTTAATGATGACTGCAAAAATGGGAAAGTTCATTAAAGATGAAGCAGCCGAAGCAGCACCATTCGATAAAGAAGCAGACAAATTAAAACGCGGCATGATTCACCGCTGGCTTGAAAAACGCCCCGTTAAATTTGCAGTGCTTTCTTTCGTTGCAATTTCAATCGGTGGTTTGGTGCAAATGGTTCCGACTTTTCTGGTCGAATCGAATGTGCCGACAATTGCAAGTGTTAAACCTTATACTCCTCTCGAACTTCAAGGGCGGGATATTTATATACGCGAAGGATGCGTTTCATGTCATTCGCAATTGGTTCGTCCTTTCAGAAGTGAAACCGAGCGATACGGTGAATACTCGAAAGCCGGTGAATATGTTTACGATCATCCGTTCCTTTGGGGTTCGAAAAGAACTGGGCCGGATTTAATGCGCCAGGGTAAAAAGTATTCCAACCTTTGGCATTATTTGCACATGGAAGATCCTCGTTCTATGTCGCCGGGTTCTATAATGCCCCGCTACCCATGGTTATTAACAAACAATCTTGATACATCAAACACAGCAGCTAAAATAAATGCTCTGCGCGCCGTAGGTGTTCCATATGAAAAAGGTTATGAAAAATTAGCGAATCAAGATTTAGTAAAACAAGCTAACGAGATTACAGAAGATTTAATTAAAAGCGGTGTACCCGCCGAACCCGATAAAGATATTATTGCTTTGATTGCATATTTACAGCGGCTCGGTACTGATATAAAAGCTGATAAAAAGGAAAGCAAATAATGTTGTCGGAAAATTTAAGTGCGCTCGAAGGCGTTTCAATTTACCCGATTGTCTCGCTTATAATATTTTTTCTTGTTTTTGCTTTCGCTATTGTTTGGGTAATTAAACTTGATAAAAAATATATCAATCGGATGGAAAGCATCCCGCTCGATTTTAATTCCGAAAATGAAAATAACTTTGAGATAAAAAATGAAATCAAAGAATAAATTTGTTGCAGTGTTTTTTTCATTATTCATGTTGATAGATTCTTCCACTCTTCTTGCTGCGGAAAGCGGTGAAACAATCGATAAGGTTATGAAATTTATGCTTGTATTCACTGTTTTAATTATCGCGGTAGTAATATGGCTTATCGTTGTTTATTCCGAAAAGAACGACAATGAAGGTATGATTTTTAAAACCCCGTTAAGATTTTTTTTCAAATGGTTTACTAAATCAACCCCGATTGAAAAAGAGGCCGAGATTCTTTTACATCACGATTATGATGGAATAAAAGAGCTTGACAACCGCATTCCGCCGTGGTTTCATTTTTTATTTTACGGAACAATTGCTTGGGCTGTTATTTACATGCTTGTATTCCATGTTTTTGATGACGGACAAATCCAGGAAAAAGAATATAATTCCGAAATTCAACAAGCTGCCGTTGAAAGACAAATATTAATCAAGTCAGGTGTTTTTATTAACGAAGAGACTGTTGAGTTTGTGAACGATGCGGCAACACTTTCCGAAGGTAAAGAAATTTATGTTAAGAACTGCTTAACATGTCACGGTCAAAACGGCGAAGGAACAGTGGGACCAAATTTAACGGATGATTTTTGGATTAACGGCGGCGGCATCAAAAATATT
>CAZRMG010000068.1:0-10186 GCA_964601095.1 uncultured Melioribacteraceae bacterium
GAATGTTTTAGGCGGAATGATGCAGTACAGTTCTGAAAAATAATTATTAACTCTCCCTTCCGAGCTGGAAGGGAGAGAATATATTTTTTAATTATATGTATTTAAGAAAGAATACTCCTTAGAATACTCAAGCATTTGTTTTGTAAAATCATCTGGGTATTCAATTTTCACATCTATTATTTCATCGCCTTTCATAACCGGAACAAGCTTCGGATTAATAAAACCCGCATAAGGTGCTATGTTCAACTTATTATATCTTTCCAAAACTTCTTTGTGAATTTCTTGATCAACCTTTACACCATAAGTTTCAACAAGGTTTTTTCCCGCTTCATAATTTCCTTCGGATTTGATTTTTTGCATCTCGCGTAATAATTGTCCGAATAAATCCCGGAGTTTATTGTAATCGTTAATCACAAAATATGTTTTACCGTCTTTAACTTTTTTCTCGATAACATTTTCATGCATACCTTTTTCGTACGCCCATTTGGAAATTAATTGCCTGTTTCTCATATGTGCTTGCTCAATATTATCGCCGAGTTTAACGCGCGCGAGCTGCACCATCAACCCGTTGCGGATGTAACCGTCGTAAGCCGCTTTTCCTGTTTCAAGTGAAGGCATTACGCCGATATCAATTAATTTTTGATCCATCAAGAAATATAATGCAACCAAATCGGCGCGCGCTTCTTCCAAAACGGACGCATAATTTTTCAAAGTTTCGTTCGGCTGTCCGACACCCGGATTCAACTGTCCCGATCCGTGCCCGATAACTTCGTGCATATCCGTGTGAAGATCATCGCCGAGTGCGCCGTATTTTTTCTCGCGTTCAATTTCTTCTTTTGAATAAGCAAACTCTTCAAGTAGTCCGTTCGTTTCCGAAGCTTTATTATATGAATAAACAATGTTTCCGAGATTAACCGATTTTGAGCCGTGTTCTTTTCTAATCCAATCGGCGTTCGGTAAATTAATTCCAATCGGGGTAGAAGGAGAAGCATCGCCTGCTTCCACGACTACTGTAATAACTTTTGCTGAAATACCTGTAACATTTTCTTTTTTATGTTCCGGTAAAATAGTTGAGTTGTCTTCGAACCACTGCGCGTTATCGCTGATTGCCTTTATTCTTTTTGTAGCTTCCAAATCTTTTATTGAAACTACAGATTCATAATTTGCTCGGTAGCCGAGCGGGTCATTGTATGTTTCAATAAATCCGTTTACAACATCAATTAAAGAATTAGTGTCGTTTACCCATGCGACATTATATTCATCCCATTTTTTCAAATCGCCTGTTTCATAATATTCAACCAACAATTGTAATGCTTTTTTCTGTTGATCGTTTTCGGCAATTTCAACTGCCTTGTTCAACCAGAAAACTATTTTGCGAATTGAAAAAGCATACATCGAGTTTGAAGTCCAAGGTCTCTCGAATATTTTCCCGTCTTCTTTTAACAGCTTCGAATTTAATCCATATGAAACCGGTCTGGGATCGTTTGGATCAATAATCTTCTTGTAATATTCTTCGACTTCTTTTTGAGTAACTCCTTCATAAAAATTGACCGCTGAAGTTTTGACCAAATCGGAATTAGCATCAAAATTAACTTTTACAGGATCAACCGAAGGATCAAAAATTAAGTTTGTTACTTTGTTGATTAAATCATCAATCACTTCGTTGGATTGAAGAGGAAATTCATATTCGTCGGAACCGTAAACGAGATCTTTGAAATACTCTTTCGAAAACTCCGGCGTAAATTTTTTATTAGAATAATGATGATGAATTCCGTTGGAGAACCAAACTCTTTTTGTGTATTCCATAAACTTGGCGAATTCGGGCGCGGTTTTATCGCCGGAATAAGTTTTAACAATCGCTTCTAGAGTTCTACGTATGTACAAATTGTGTTTATAGTTTTGGTCATAAATCATATCTCTGCCGGAAAGCGCGGCCTGATATAAATAGTAAACAAGTTTTTTTTGATTCAACGACAATTCGTCGAACCCGTCAACTTTGTAACGCTGTATTCTAAGATCGGCGAACTGCTCGGTTAGATATTTAAAATCATCATGCTTTTGTTCCGGGCTGCAAGACATAATAGCACCTAAAATTGTTATTGATAAAATTGCGCGGAAATATTTCATTTATCCCCCTTTAATTCTTTATTAAATTTTGTGCGGGGAAAAATATAATATTTAACTTTGCCATACAATGAAATCATAATTACATATAAAGAACATTACTATGAACATTCAAATATTTGGAACTAAAAACTGCAGCGATACGCGCAAAGCAGAAAGATACTTTAAAGAAAGAAGAATACAATTTCATTTCAGAGATTTGAGCGAAAAAGGAATATCTAAAGGCGAACTTGAAAATATTGCAAGAGTTGTCCCGGTTGATGAACTAATAGACCGCGAAGGCAAACAATTTAAAAAACGAAATATGCAATACATGAAGTTTGATATTGAAGAAGAATTATTAAACGACGCGTTGTTATTCAAAACTCCCATTGTTCGAAACGGGAAAGATGTTACCGTTGGTTATTGCCCTGATGTTTGGAAAAACTGGACATAACTCCAAATCCATAATGGTAACTTTTTGGATAATTTCTATTAAACTTTTTAGTGCATTGCCGTTAAATATTTTTCAAGTTCATCAAGCGAAGGTATGTAAAAAACTTTTTCATATTTATCCAAACAAGAGCATCTTCCTTCGGCAAGCGCCTGTCCGCCTACCAAAATTTCCTGATCTGGTAACTCATGTTTTATCAACGAGATTAATTTAGCGAGTCGTGAAATATTTATATAAAAATTATTTGATATCCCCACAACATCGGGTTTTCGTTCTTTAATAAGATTTATGATATCTGCCTGCGGAGTATTTGAACCTACAAACAAAGTATCCCAGCCGTTTGCTTCCATAAAGCCGGCGACCATTCTTGCGCCGAGTTCATGGAATTCTTTATCAATACAAGTTATCAAAGCGAGTTTGCCGTTTCGTTTTTCATCGCCCGAATGCACAGATGCAATTTCAACAAGCGATTCAGTTATTTTTGTTGCAATGTGTTCGTTTGCAATACTGCATCTTTCGTTTTCCCACATCTGACCGATTCTGTACATCGAGCGCTGGAATAACTGGAGATAAATTTCTTTAAGAGGCACTTTTTGGTCTAGCAGATTAACAACAATCTGAAGACACTGTTTCTTATCGCCGTCCAAAAGGGCATTTAAATAATGTAAATAGACTGCTTCAGGAATCATTTTTTTCTTCATAACTGACATTTTCTAAACGCAGGAAACGTAAAAATAATTCCCATATCTAAATTATTTTTTTGAAGCCCTGTCATTTGCAATTAATGCAATTCTGTAACTCGTATATGCAAAAAATGGGGCAGCAAGCACATCGATTGTGTAATGGACGTGTTGAATTAAAACACAAATTCCCACAAGGATTGTCGCAAGCAAAAAAACTTTACGTAGTTTTTTATGTGGATTTGTTAGGAAGAATAGAAACATTGTTGAAGTATGACCGGAAAAAAACAAATCGCGGTAAAGCGTTTGCCCGCCGCCGAAATACTCAACAAATGGGTCGGTTAAGGGAATGATAGTTGTTGGTGCGTTTAACGGAAGCAAATAAATTGTTGTTAACCTTAAAAACATTATTAGAGCATAAGACTGCAGTGCTGTTATAAATATTTCGGGATAAAAACTTATTGAATATAACGCTATGATCAAGGAAGCATAGATTAACACAAAAGTGAGCCAGGTTAAATCAACTGGTTCAAACAGAGCTAAGATAGGATCGCCGAATGTAAATCCTTCGCGTGTTTCGTTATACGCCAAAAATTTTGCGATTGAGAATAAAGATGCTGTAAGAATTATTATGGAGACTAAAAATCTTATCCTGAAATTTTTATCTGTTAATTTCTGCCGCCAGATTGATTGTAATAAAGAAAGTTTTTCCATTTCGATATTTTTGAGTTGAAAAATATGGAAGTAACTGGATAGAATGCAATTGCCGGTAAAAATATTTTGAATGATGAATTACCTCGGCTGAAGATTATCAGCAGCTGACCTTCGCCGTCTTAACTGCATAACAAATTTTTTCAAATTACATTATTAACTTACGTTAAGCAGCATTTATTTCTTTGCGGTCTCAGCGAAAAACCTCGCGCCCCCGCGAGAAAAAAGAAAAGCATTTCACACAGAGACGGCAAAGAATACGCAAAGGTCGCCAGGAATATTTTTTCCTATGTGTCAGGTGAATTAATGAACTACCTCGCCGAAGCAACGAGGTATCTTGTCGTACGCGAATGTTTTATTTGTCCGCCGTTTGTTTGACGAATCGGGCATCCACTAAGTACATCCACAAAATAATAGATTCCCGCTAAAAGCTTTCGGGAATGGCACCGCAAGCGGTGTGGAATTTATCCTTAGACATTAAATTCCGGCAGCTATTGCTTATACATTTTATTGGTAGTCAGGTAATAATTAAGAATTTCTTCAAGTTCTTTCTTCTCGGCGGTATAATTTTCCTCGGTATATTTTTCAATTAATTTCTCGCCTTCTTCATTTAGAGCAGTAGTTATTTGCCGCCATTCGGCAATTGTTGTCCCGTCATTTTCATTTAATAAATTTATGCTGAATCGAATAACCTGGTTTGAATTTACTACAACAAATTCAATTTTCTCGTTTGGAGCATATTCGGTGACAACCCAGATTTTTTCTGGACCGTCATGCGGGTAATGGGTTTTAAAAATGCAGTTATTTTCAGCATAACCGGATTCGGTATAAACCACATCACATTTCCAATGCTCTATCCATTCATATTCCCTAACAGGGCACAACAGAGGGAAAACTTTTGAAGGCGTACCTTTCAAGTGCATTGTATAAGTTCTAGTAACTCGTTTTGCATTCTTATTCATTATTGGATTCTCTCCCGCTTTTGTAGTTAGAAATGACGCCGTTATTATTAATACTGTTAAAGTTTTTGTAAAAAACATTTTTCACGCTCGCATTATTTAATTATTGATTGCTGCAACTATTGCAGATCTAAATATAAACTGTGAAGTTATAGTCAGGTCAAGCTTTATTTTAATTCTATAAAAGAATTATTCTTACAAATAGATAATGTTCATGTTCTCCCGTATTTTTATTCCCCGGATATACAAAACATTATTAGTTATATAAAAAACTAAGAAGAATTTTTTCTATAGGTGAATCGAATGCACACTATCGGCAAGTTAGCTTTAGAATTCGGCATATCGCGCAGTACTTTACTTTATTATGATTCAATAGGACTTTTGAAACCAAGCAGTCGTTCGGAAAAGAGATACCGCAAGTATGATGAAAGCGAGCGGCAGAAATTGGATCAAATTATTACCTACCGGCAGATGGGGATTCCGCTAAAAGAAATAAAAAAGCTTTTAACACAGCCTGAAAATAAGAGTATAACAATTTTAAAAAAACATCTTGTACGTTTGTCGGAAGAAATACGAATTATACGCAAACAGCAGTACTCAATAATGAAGATTTTAAAAGATAAAAGCTTCTCGTCCGTGACCGGGATAATGGATAAGAAAACATGGATAAATATTTTATCTTCTGCCGGATTAGATGAAGCCGGGATGACGAAATGGCACGCTGAATTTGAAAGATCATCTCCCCAGGCACATCATGATTTCTTAATTTCACTTGGACTTAACGATTCCGAAATAAAGAGTATACGCAAGGCGTCTTCCAAATATTCTTGTTAACACCCGAATTAGCTACGGTAAAATATGAACGTAGGGTCGATTCACAGCTTTCTCGCAACAACAACCTGCGTTTTTATTGTTTCTATATTTCCATCGCTGCCTAGCGCTTCAATCAATAAAATGTAAATCCCGATTCTTAACGCTCTGCCGTTATCGTCAAGCCCGTCGAAAATCACTGTACTTTTAGAAGCAGCGGGCATATTATGAATTAATGTCCGCACAAGTCTCCCGATGCTGTCAAAAACCTTAATTCGAACTTGCGAGAGTTTATGTGGAAGAGTCAAATTAATAGCCGTGAAATCTTCAAAACCGTCGTTATCCGGCGAGAATGGATTCGGGTTAATTGATACTTTTTTCCCGCTAATAACTTCGTCGATAAATAATGAGTTCTGTTTGCCGGGTGTAGCTCCTTCCGGACAAACACAGGTACTCCAGTTTTTAGGATCGTTTGAATCCAAATATGGATTTATTTTTTCTAACGATTTGTTTTTTGTTGAAGGAATGTTTTTATTATTCCACACCGAAGTATAATAAATAGAATCCAAAACATTTCCTCTCGCATCGTACAAAACAATTGTTGTTCCTTCATTTGATAGACTTAGCGTTCTATTCATAAATAGGTATGAACAATTGCCGGATAAATTCGAATAGTTGGTTTTTATAGTCGAATCTTTACTTAAGACCGCAAAATTTTTTGATGCGATTTTGTTCAGAGTTGAAGAAATTTTACATGCTTTATTTGAACCAATCACAACATACATTCCGCCCAATTCAACCGAATCTTCCGATGCATTAAAAATTTCCACAAACTCACAATTGTTGGCATCAGGGTCATATAATATTTCATTAATAACAAGTGAACCGCGTTTATAACCATTAATTTGTGAAACAGTATTTTTAATACCGGGCGTTGCGCCGTCCTTGCAAAGTGTTGTTGACCAGTTCGCACTATCGCAGCTGTTTAAATTATAATTACACCTTTCCAAAGAACAACCTTTTGTACCACCCCAGCGCGAATTGTACTCAACACTGTCAATTACATTGTTGTTGCTGTCATAAATAATTATTCCGTCGTAGGAGTTGCCGAGAGAGCCGAAACCTGCTTCATAAAAATTCCTTGGCGGATAAAACGGGAACGTGCTCGAATCCCGCGTTACAATTGCAAATTCATTGGCTTCTAATATTGCCTCTTCTTTTGTGATGACGGCTTTTATTGGACTGACAACATCGCTGACAAACCAATTTTTTAAATTTACTTTGCTAGATGAATTGTTGATTATTTCAATCCATTCGGGTTCACCATCCAAAGGATTATACATAATTTCAGAGATTAAGATATCGTTGCGTTTGTATCCTGTACTTATTTTTAAAAGAATTGCATTATTTGACAAATCTTGATCGCCGTCGCATATTATTTTACATAAAACAGTTTTGGGTTCAACTAATTTTACTTTTAGTGAAGATGATACTTCAATTGAATCTTGTAAATTTATACTTTCAATAAATTCCGAACTAATGAAAATAGTATCTGATTCTTCGACAAAATAGAATTCCACTTTTATATTTGTAGCCGTCAACATTCCTATGTTTCTGATCATTACTGTAATTGTAACTTCATCATTAACAAAAGCGAAGCACGGAACTGTTTGGATTGAATAAACGGCTAAATCAATATTCTTTTGAGAAACATTGTTAACTCTTCCCGGCGTACTTAGTTCTATATCGCTTGAAGATGCCCAATTATTTTTTTCGTTTGAAGAATGACGGATTGAAATTCTTTCGAGAGATTTTCCCTCTGAACCGCCCCATGTTTTGTTGTAGAAAACTGAATCAATAGTATTGCCATAATAATCTTTAATTACAATTCCGTCTTCGTCGTTATTCAGATTTGCAAAATCACTTACCCACAGAGATGAAATACTTTTATGATAATTTATTATTGCCGAATCTTTCGAAACTACATGAAAAGATTCAGGATAAATAACGTGTGCGCCTAAAATTGTAGAAGCCGGTTTTGTCAGAATATCACTTATCGTCCATCCTTTTAGATCGATTTGATAATCTAAATTATTATAGAGTTCAATCCATTCAGGTTCCCCGTTAACAGGGTTATACATGATTTCATTTACTTTAATATCCCCCGCATTAAAAGCAGGCTGAATCGATGCGACCAAAGAATTATTGGAAATACACTCATCAAATTTACAGATCAATTCTATTAAAATATTACAACTTCTTACTATTGAGTTGATTGTATAGTTAAACATATGCGTGACTTTTTCACCAGAATATAAATTTATACTACTTGTTTTTTCCAAACTTTGTTTATCGCCATCACTTAACAATTCATATAAAATCAGTTCAAAAGAAATTTCATTAATACCAACATTTTCGACTTCGACGTAAATATCTACTTTACTGCCGACAGCCGGACGAATAGGAGTAAACAGTATTTCATCGATTGCAGCATCATAATTCTTTTTAGAAACTGAATTGATTTTAGAGGGTGAACCGCCGGATTTCAGACCTGATGATTTCCAATTGGTTGAATCGTTGGATGATAAACCCGCATTAATTCTTTCCAGGGAATATCCTGATGTTCCTCCCCATGTCGATTTATATTTTACCGAATCGATAACTCTTCCGAGAGAATCGGTCAACATTATTTGATCATGCGAATTATTGAGCGAAGGTAAATTTGTGATATGCACATTTTTCAATCCGGTATAAACAGAAAAGATTATACTGTCATTTGCAAAAACGAAATATTCGCCAGGTTTGATGATCAAAAGGTTAGAAGCAATTTCAATCTTGCTCGCATCATCAGCAATACAATACCCGAGCAGGTTGATTTCTTTTTCGCTCCTGTTATAAATTTCTATCCATTCGGGTTCGGGCGATAACGGAGAATGCATTATCTCGTTAATTACGATATCGTTATATACCTCATTTAATTCGATGCATTCAACTTTCAAATCCGCAAAATTATTTTGTGCATTCTGGTCAAGGGTATACTCAACTATTACTGAGAAATAATTCGTGCCTTTATTAAATTCAATTAAATCAAAATTAACAACAACCGTATCGCCGCCCGGCAGATTAAATAATTCCTTTGTACTTATCAATTCTTTTGTTTCAGAATTGATGCTACCGAATTTGCGGTACAACCTTACATTAAATTGATTTGCTTTATTAATGCCAATATTTTCTACAACAACATTTATCGTCTCTACTCTACCGAACTCAACATATTTTTTATCACAATAAAAATCCTTTATCAACAAATCATATTCTTTTTGCGAAATGCTGTTAATTCTCCCCGGCGTGCTCAATTCAATATCTGTCGATGATGACCAATTTTGTTTTCCCGTAGAAATAGAATCAAGACTTTTTCTTTCTATTGATTTCCCGCTTTCTCCGCCCCATGATTTGCTGTAATGAACAGAATCAATCGTATTATTGTAGCAATCCTTTATTACAATTCCGTCTTCGTCGTTATTTAAGTTGGCGAATTTATTTATGATTATGGATGATGGGATTGTTCTATGATAGTTTGTGATTGTTGAATCCTTTGCGATTACCAAATAAGATTTAGGTGAAATAATTCCATTGCTTATTTTTGTTGAAGCCGGTTTTGTTTGTAAATCAGTTATAGACCAATTCGAAATATCAATATTATAAGATGTTGTATTGTACAATTCCAACCATTCAGGTTCATCGTTTATCGGATTAAACATAATTTCATTTAGCATTACCCAGCCGGCTTCACATCCGGGTATAACCGAAATAGTTTTATTGTTGTTGTAGATATCCTCGTCATTATTCAATAACACCTCTAACTCAAAAGTGCGTTTGCATTCAATCGAGACAATCTTATGGATAAAAGAATATTCAACCGTGCTTTGCGGCGATATTGTAATTAGCGGAGAATTTTCAACAACTTTGTTGATGTCCCCTTCAGTTATTTCATAAAGAACCATGGAACAAATTGCGTTGCTTTTTCCAAAGTTAATTAGTTCTGCTTTGATGAATACGTCTTGCCCGTATTGAGGATATAAAGGATTACAAAATAATTTGGAAACCGCAGCATCATAATTTTTTGGGGAAACGGAATTTATTTTAGAAGGAGTACCATTGACCGGCACAACCGATGTTCTCCAGTTTGTTGAATCTGTTGATGATAAATCCGATTGAATTCTTTCAAGTGATTTGCCGGACTCTCTTCCCCAGGTCGATTTATATTTTACCGAATCAATAACTCTTCCGAGAGAATCGCTCAAGACAATTTGATCTTCAGAATTATTAAATGATGGAAAATCAGTTACAATAATATTTTCCAGCCCGCTATAAACCGAAAAGATTATACTGTCTTTAGCGAAAACAAAATATTCTCCCGGTTTAATAATTATCGAATATGAAACGATTTTATTTTTGTTCGCATCATC
>CAZRMG010000069.1:0-10171 GCA_964601095.1 uncultured Melioribacteraceae bacterium
ATCATCTAATCTACCGACGAAGGGAGAAATATAAGTTGCGCCTGCTTTTGCCGCTAAGATTGCCTGCGAAGCCGAAAAGCAAAGTGTAACATTAGTCTTGATTCCCTTTTCGGTTAATGTTTTAACAGCTTTAATTCCTTCTTTAATAAGAGGAACTTTAACGACAATGTTTTTGTGAATTTTTGCTAGTTCGTCTGCTTCTTTAAGAATTCCGTTGTAATCGGTTGAAACTACTTCTGCGCTGATAGGTCCATCGACAATCTTTATGATTTCATTTAAAAGTTCTTTGAAGTTTTTCCCCTCTTTGGCTACAAGCGAAGGATTTGTTGTAACGCCGTCCAATAAACCGTATGAAGCTGCTTCTTTTATTTGATCTATATTTGCGGAATCGATGAAAAATTTCATAATTCTTTCTCCTTAAAAAACTAATTCTTGGCGGGTAAATTATGAAAAATTAGGGACATAATTACGCATGCATTATGTCCCAAAATTTATTATGCAAAATCTTCCGTTAAATCTTCGCCGGATTTTGTGGATAATATTCTGAAAGTCTGCGGGCTGACTTTTTCATCCTGGTCAAGTTTTATGCGGATGAAATACTTGAATTGAATTTTTGTTAAAGTGGAAATAAATCCTTCCTTCATGTTTTTACCGAGCGAAGGATGAACTTTTAAAGTTATAGATTTTACTTTGCCTTCAAGTTTGTATCTCTTCAACCACTTTTCAATTTCGTGAATTTGATTTGATTTTTTAACGAGCAATCCTGTTCCTTGACAGTACGGACAAGCTTCGTTCATAGATTGAACAATATTTTCGCGTACACGCTCGCGTGTAATTTGCATCAAACCGAATTCGGTCATCGGAAGCATCGCGGTTTTTGCGCGGTCTTTCTTAAATTCTTTTTTAAGCTCGTCGTAAATTTTCTTACGGTTTTTTTCATCTTCAAGATCAATAAAATCCACAACAATCAAACCGCCGATATCGCGCATACGAAGCTGGCGTACGATTTCCCGCGAAGCTTCAAGATCTGTTTTAAGCGAATTAAGTTCCTGTTCTTTTTTAGCGGCATATCTTCCGCTGTTTACATCAATTACCGTCATTGCTTCGGTGTGTTCAATTACTATGTGTCCACCGCTCGGCATTGGAACTTTGCGTCCCATCAAGGTTTTGATTTGTTCTTCAATTCTGAACGCTTCAAATATCGGTTCTTCGCCTTTGTATAATTCAATCCTATCTAAAAGCGCGGGTTGAATAAATTGAACGTAGTTGCGTATTTCTTTCCATAATTTTTTTGAATCCACAAAAACTTTTGAAACATCCGGCGAAAACAGATCGCGGATAACGCTGATTGTTGTACTCAAATCTTTATATAGAAGTGTCGGCGGATCCATCTTCTTTGCGTCTTCTTCAAGGTCGTGCCAAATTTTTACAAGGTATTTTAAATCAGCGGAAAGCGATTCATCGTTTTGATCTTTTGCCGCGGTTCTTATTATTAATCCACAGTCTTTCGGTAAAATACCGCGCGCAATTCTTCTTAATCTTTTGCGCTCACGGAAGTCACTTATTTTTTTTGACACGCCTATTTTATTATCCATTGGAAGTAAAACACAAAATCTTCCCGGTATAGAGATAGAAGACGTTACACGAACACCTTTATCTTTAACAGGTTCTTTTAATATCTGAATAAGAATTTCCTGCCCTTTGTGAAGTTTTGTGGTTTGTCTTTCTCTGTACTCATGCTTTGAGTTAATATCTGCAGGTTTCCTAATTTCCAACGTTGGTTGATTTGCGTTTTCGGCTGCAGGTTCGGTTTTCACTTCCTGCTGCGGTGACTCTTCATCATCATCATCGTCATCGTCAAAAATACCTTGAAGCGCTTCGGTACGCTCGCCGATGTCGGAAAAGTGAAGGAAGGCATCGTGTTTCATGCCTATATCTATAAACGCGGCTCTAATGCCGGGTAGTACTCTGGCAACTCTTCCGAGATGCACATCTCCAACCATTCTTGCTTTTTCGGGGTGATCTACAAAAAAGTCAACTAGGTTATTGTCTTCTGTTATCGCAACCCTGTTTTGAGTTGTAGAAGAACTTATAATAATTTCTTTGTTCATTTAAAAACTCTTTATGCTTAGGAATTCTATTCCCAAAAGTTATTTCAGCCGAGGTTTTCAAAATTGGGTTCCTCCAGCCAGAAAAGAACTTTCTTTTTAAATTTTTTATTTATTATTAAACTTGAAACAACGGGATAAGTACCCGCTAAAATTTCCTCCGTATGTTCTTGAATAAACAAACGGAGTGAACTTAAATTTGTGAACGAGAAAATTTTATCAAGAAGTAGTTCTATACCGGGATAATTTCTAAAATACCACACGGTATGCTTCTTAACTTTATCAATTGAAAGGGGTTCTCCATATTCTTGTTCCATTAAATGAATATGTTTTAACAGAACTTCTTTCAAACGCACCGGTTCCGGTTCGCCCGGATCAGTGCCAGTCTCGATCATTTTATTAAATCTTTCAAATAAAAAAGGATTGCCCAATGCGCCGCGCGCAATCATAACGGAATCAATTCCGGTAATTTCGAGCATGTCCTTAATTTCTTGAGGAGTAAACAATGAGCCGTTGCCGACAACAGGAATGTTTACACTCTCCTTAACTTTTCTTAGCCAATCAATATCCACTTCGGAATCGTATTTATCTGCCCTCGTTCTTGCATGGATAAAGATTAACGATCCGCCGCTGTCTTCAAGCGTTTTTGCAGTTTCAAGAACATTGATACGTGATTTGTCTTTGCCCAAACGGACTTTGATAGAAATCGGTATCCCGCCTGAAGAATCGACCATTTTACGAATAATTCTTCCGATTCTTTTGGGATCGTCGAGAAGAGCTGAACCCATGTTTTTGGTTACAACTTTATCAACCGGGCAGCCGCAGTTCAAATCGATTAAATCGGGTTTGAACTTTGCAATTTCTTTTACTGCTTCGCCGAGGATATCAGGATCGTTGCCCAATATTTGAACACCGATTGGTTTCTCGGATCGGTTGAAAGATAAAAAACGGAGCGTGTCGAAATCATTTTTGATGACTCCTTGCGCGCTTACCATTTGTGTGAATGTTAAACCCGCCCCGTGTTCTTTACAAATTTTACGAAATGATGAATCGCTGACCTCCGCCATCGGGGCTAAAAAAAGTTTCTTTCCCAATTCAAGGTTGCCGATTTTCATTTTGTCAAAAGTCTTTTCAATTTATAAAAGCCGGGTTTTCACCCGGCATTTTATTTATCCTTCGTTAACTTCTTCTGTCGGCTTTTCGTTTTCTTTTTCCTTCAACAAAGCTTTACGGGAAAGAGAGAACTTGTTGCCTTCAATGCTTAATAATTTCACTTTTACCATTTCGCCTTCTTTCAAAACATCGGTAACCTTTGCAATTTTCTTCGTATCAATTTGCGAAATATGCAGCAGACCTTGTGTGCCCGGTAGAATTTCTACAAACGCACCGAACTCGGCAATCTTAACAATTTTTCCAGTATAAGTTTTACCAACTTCAGGTTCAGCTACCATAAGTTTAATATATTCTTTTGCTTCTCTTGCAAGTTTGGAATCCGTACCGGCAATACTAACTGTTCCGTCTTCTTCAATTGAAATTTCAACGCTGAATTCTTTTTGAATTTTCTGAATTACTTTTCCGCCGGGTCCTATAACTGAACCGATCTTCTCTGTAGGAATTTTCGTTGATAATAATGTAGGTGCATATTTCGAGATGCTTGCATTAGGAGTAGAAATAGCTTCATTCATAATACCAAGAATATGCATGCGTCCTTCTTTTGCCTGCGATAAAGCTTTCTCCATAATTTCATAAGAGATGCCTTGAATCTTGATGTCCATCTGAAGCCCGGTGATGCCTTTATCCGATCCTGCAACTTTAAAATCCATATCGCCGAGATGATCTTCGTTGCCAAGAATGTCGGAAAGAATTGCAAACTGATCGCCTTCTTTTATAAGTCCCATTGCAATACCTGCAATAGCAGCTTTAATCGGAACACCGCCTTCCATAAGCGCAAGCGAACCCGCGCAAACCGTAGCCATAGAAGATGATCCGTTTGATTCCAAGATATCGGAATTAAGGCGAATCATGTACGGGAATTTTTCTTCTTCGGGCAAAACAATTTTCAAAGATCTTTCGGCTAAATTACCATGTCCGACTTCTCTTCTTCCAACGCCGCTGAAACGCCCAACTTCGCCTACGCTGAACGGAGGAAAATTATAGTGAAGTATGAAACGTTTTTTATATTCGTTTTGAAGTCCGTCGATAATCTGCTCATCTTGTTTTGTACCCAAAGTTAATGTTGTTAAACTTTGAGTTTCGCCGCGGGTAAATAGTGCCGTTGCATGGGGACGAGGAAGAATTCCAAGTTCGCATGTAATTGGTCTTATTTGTTTTGTGTTTCTGCCGTCGAGTCGTAATCCTTCTTCAAGAATTCTTTTACGCATCAAATCTTTTTCCATATCATGAAGAATTGATTTGATAACTTTTTCCTGCTCTGGATATTTTTCGGCAAGTGAAGTAAGAACTTCTTCTTCAAGTTCTTTATTCTTGCTCGATCTTTCTTCTTTTGCAAGAACAGAAGAGACTATCGCTTTGAATTTTTCATGAGCCAATGCATTAACATCATTCAGAATATTCTCATCGATTACTTTTTTCTCAACTTCCATTTTAGGTTTGCCGCAAAGTTCGCGCAGTTCTTTTTGAACTTGCACAATTTTTTTGATTTCGTCGTGGGCAAACTTTAATGCGTTGAGCATTTCTTCTTCGCCGATTTCTTTAGCTTCGCCTTCAACCATCATAATCGAACTTTCGGTTCCGGCTACAACTAATTCGATATCGCTGTATTCAATTTCCTGGTGCGAAGGATTTATAACATACTCACCGTTAATTCTACCGACTCTAACTTCGCCGATCGGTTCGAGGAACGGGATGTCTGAAACAGCAAGTGCAGCAGAAGCGCCGCATGCAGCAATTACATCTGGATCGTTTTCATAATCGAATGAATAAACAAACGCTGCAATTTGGGTATCATTTACATAATTATCCGGGAACAAAGGGCGAATAGGACGGTCGATTAAACGTGAGCTCAACACTTCTTTATCGCTCGGTTTTCCTTCGCGTTTGAAAAATCCACCGGGAATTTTTCCTGCAGCAAAAGATTTTTCTCTGTATTCAACGCTTAACGGGAAAAAATCGATGTCACTACGAACTCCGCCTGCAACAGCCGTAACCAATACCATTGTATCGCCGTAACGAACCATAACCGATCCGTTAGCTTGCCTTGCCAACTTTCCTGTTTCGAAAATTAATTTATGCTTTCCTATTTGTACTTCTTTGGTGTAAACCATTTTTTTGGTTTCCTTACTTTCTAATGTTCAATTCTTTAATTATTGCACGATATCTTGTAATATCTTTTTCTACAAGATAATCGAGAAGTCTTCTTCTTTTACCAACCATCTGCATCAATCCTCTTCTTGAGGCATGGTCTTTCTTATGTCCTTCAAAATGTGCGGTTAAGTTGTTGATACGTTCGGTCAAAATCGCAATTTGAACTTCAGTTGTTCCGCTGTCTTTGTCTGTTTTGCCGAATTTTTTAACTATCTCCGCTTTTACTTCTTTTGCTAACATTGTACTACTCCTTGTTTTTATTTATTCGATGTAACCCCAGTAATTTAAAACCGGGATTAATTAGTTTTCTTTTTATCACTGAATCGTATTCTGCGATAAATGCGCAGATTATGAATCTGCGCTACAACAACAATCTCTTTGCTTCCTTTTTATCCAATTCTATTTGATGAATCAATTCTTCTTTAGATGCAAACTTCTTTTCATCGCGCAATCTTTTGATGAAATCTATTGAGACTTTCTCTCCGTAAATGTCCTTGTTAAAGTCAAACAAATTAACCTCAATAACAAGTTCAGTTTTGTCCTCGAAAGTTGGGCGCATTCCAATATTCATAATTCCATTAAGCACTTCGCCGCGGCAACTGCACGTTACAGCATAAACTCCACGCTTAGGTATTGCTTTCCGCGCATCATCAAGTTGAATATTGGCGGTTGGAAAACCCAACGTGCGGCCCCTTTGTGCGCCTTTTACAACAAGTCCGCAAAACGAATAACTTCTTCCAAAGAACAAATTTGCTTTATCAATATCACCTTCGATCAATGCTTTTCTAATTACCGAACTGCTTATAATTTCTCCGTCAATAGTTTTTGCAGGAACGGATGTAACTTCGAACCCGTATTTTTTTCCAAGCTCTTTCAGTTTTTCATCATTGCCGAGGCGGTCTCTTCCAAATTTATGATCGTGCCCGACTACAATATGCGAAACACCGATATCATCCACCAATACTTTTTTTATAAATTCATCCGAAGTCATTTCGGAAAATTCTCTAGTAAAATTTTGAATGATAAGAGAATCGATACCTGCTTTCTCAAGAAGTATTTTCTTTTCATCCAACGAAGTTAGAATTTTAAGACCGAAATCTTTAGATACTACCTGCCTTGGATGCGGTTCAAAAGTTAAAAGAACACCTTCTGCACCAACACTGTTTTTTATTCTTTTCAATTCATCAAGAATTTTTAAATGACCAATGTGAAGCCCGTCGAAACTTCCGACAGTAATTACAACATTGTTCTTTTTAATAAACTCCGACGAATCTTTATAAACTTTCATTTCACAATTTTCACATTATTCCGGATTCAATTTCCGGCTGCAGTTATCAAACTTCCGCTTTCACAATTGGATAAATAATTACTCGCGTAATCAATAAACTCATTTATTTTGAAAGCATCTTTTACATCAAAATCACCAACTTTAGTACGGCGTAATTCTTTTAAATACCCGCCGCAGCCAAGTTTATCGCCGAACTCATGTGCTATTACTCTTATATAAGTTCCGGTTGAACAGCATATTTCAAAATGAATATCCGGTAAATCAATTTTCGTAATCTCAAATTTTGAAATAACAATTTCACGCGGACTGCGTTCAACGGTTTTACCTTTACGCGCAAATTTGTAAAGAGCTTTCCCGTTTTTTTTCACAGCCGAATACATCGGCGGTGTCTGCATCAAATTTCCAACGAACGAATCGCGTACTTCTAAAATTTTATTTTCATTAACGTCTTCAAAACTTTTTTCGGAATCGAATTCCGTTTCGGTATCATACGATGGCGTTGTTTTTCCAACCGTAATTATCCCTGTATAAGTTTTATTCAGCCCCATAAAGGAATTAATTTCTTTTGTCATTTTCCCGGTGCAAACAATTAATAAACCGGTTGCTTTCGGGTCTAAAGTTCCGGCGTGCCCAACTTTTTGTACATGCACGGCTTTTCTAACTTTATAAACAATGTCAAAGGACGTATTAATTAACGGCTTATCTATTAAAATAGTTTCGCCTTTTGCAAAATCGGGATTAAAATCATTCGTTATGTTTTTCGTTATCATTTTCATGAATTTTTTTGAACAAACCTTCCATCTTCTCAACATAATCCAAAGTATCGTCTATAAAAAAATCGAGTTCGGGAACGTACCGTATTTGAATTCTTCCGGCAAGTTGGCTCCGAATCATTCCTTTAAGTTCATTCACTTTTTCAAGAACTTCGCCGCGTGTTTCTTTATTATAAACAGATAAATATACACGAGCATGACGCAAATCCGGACTAACTTTAACACCCGTTACGGTTAACAGTCCGAAGTGCGAATCTTGAATTTTATGAAGAAAAATTAAACTCAGTTCGTCTTTTATTAAATGCGCTACTTTTTCTAATCTAACCGATGCCATTAGCTCAATGTTTTCTTTGTTTCAATAATTTTATATGCTTCAATAATATCGCCGACTTTAATATCGTTAAAGTTTGCTATGTTCAAGCCGCATTCAAAACCTTTTTCAACTTCGCGTACGTCGTCTTTAAATCTCTTTAAGGAATCAAGCTGTCCTTCATAAATAACTATTCCGTCGCGGAACAACCTAATTTTATTTGCACGGTTTACTCTTCCATCCTGAACATAACATCCTGCAATTGTTCCAACTTTAGGAACTTTGAATGTTTGACGAATTTCAATTGTGCCGACAGCTTCTTCCGAAAGAACAGGTGAAAGCATTCCTTCGAGAGCTGATTTAACTTCGTTGATAGCGTCGTAAATTATATTGTACAATCTGATATCAACTTTTTCTGTTTCGGCAAGTTTGCGTGCGTTTGTATTCGGGCGGACATGAAAACCTACGATAATAGCATGAGAAGCGGCTGCAAGTAAAACGTCGCCTTCGGAAATTGCGCCGACACCTTTATGAATTACACGCACAGAAACTTCTTCATTCGAAAGTTTCATCAACGAATCCGAAAGTGCTTCGATAGAACCATCAACATCGCCTTTAACAATAATCGGCAATTCTTTAAATCCGCCGCGGCTAATTTGATTTGCTATTTCATCAAGCGTAATATGGCGGACTTGTCGGTTATCCTGTTCGCGTTTTAACTGCTGGCGTTTGATTGATATTTCACGGGCTTCGCGTTCGGATTCAACCGCAACTATTGTATCACCAGCTTGTGGCGGAGATTCGAAACCGAGCACGAGCACAGGCGTAGATGGACCGGCTTCAAAAACTTTTTTGCTTCGTTCATCAAACATAGCGCGTACACGTCCGTGAACAACTCCGGCAATAAACGAATCCCCGATTTTCAATGTTCCTTTTTGAACGAGAACCGTTGCAGTTATACCTTTACCTTTATCCAATTGCGATTCAATAATTGCACCGCGTGCAAAACGATCGGGATTGGCTTTTAAATCAAGTATTTCCGCCTCGAGTACAATCTTCTCAAGAAGCACATCAACATTTTTTCCAAACTTGGCAGAAACTTCAACGCATTGATATTTTCCGCCCCAATCCTCAACAAGAACATTTCTATCGGCAAGCTGCTGTTTAATTTTTTCTATGTTGGAATTCGGCTTATCAACTTTATTAATTGCTACAACAATCGGTACATTTGCGGCAAGAGCGTGATTAATTGCCTCAACTGTCTGCGGCATCACCGCGTCATCGGCGGCAACAATTAGAACAACAATATCGGTTACTTTAGCTCCGCGTGCGCGCATTGCGGTAAATGCTTCGTGACCGGGGGTATCGAGGAATGCAATTTCTTTTCCGTTATCCAGAATAACTTTATATGCGCCTATGTGCTGAGTTATTCCGCCGGATTCTCCGGCTACAACATTTGTTCTTCTTATAAAATCGAGAAGCGAAGTTTTTCCGTGATCAACATGCCCCATAATTGTAACAACAGGCGGACGCGGTTTTAGTGTTTCTGCCGGGTCTGGAGTATCAACATCAATTTCACTTTGATATTCTTCCTGGATTTCTATTTCGAATCCGAAATCATCTGCAATTAAAGTTATTGTTTCAACATCCAAACGCTGGTTTATTGAAACCATCAAACCGAGGCCGATACATTTTTGAATTACTTCGCTAACGGGCACTCCCATAAGATTGGCAAGTTCGTTAACCGCAATAAATTCATTTACCTTAATTTTCTTTTGATCCAGAATTCTTTGCTCTTCAATCTTTTCCTGGATTTCCTGTTTCTCTTTTCTTCTTTTCTTTCTCAATGATGCGCGGTCGCCGACGGCAGATTCATCCATGCTAAGCATAGTACGTTTAATTGCCTCTTCAACTTCGCGTTTATCAACTTCAAGGCGCTTAACTTTTCGTTTTTTCTTTGATGCAATATCTTCGCCAGGTTCTTCGCCCGGTTTAGTTTTCTTTTTGGCTTTAAGAATTTTTTTCTTCTTTTTCTTTTTATCGTCTTCTTCGGCTGTAGTTGAAGTTGCTGCCGGTTTTTGCGCTCCTCCAGCAACTGGTTTTTCGACCGGTTTGGGTTTGCGTACAAGATCAATTTTCCCAACAATTGTCAATCCTTTTTTCTTTCCATCCAATGCAATTTCGGATTGTGTTCTAAAAGGTTTAGCACTTTCAATCGGGGTTTCTTCAATCTCGGGAACAGCTTCAACTTTTTCTTCTACATCGATAATAGTTTCATCAACAACTTTTTCTTCCACAACTTCTTGAACAATTTGTTGTTGTTCTTCAACAGGGACCTCGGGTTCCTGAAGAGTTTCATCTTCTTTTT
>CAZRMG010000070.1:0-6296 GCA_964601095.1 uncultured Melioribacteraceae bacterium
TCACGGCTGCAACTTGCGATTTCGGAAGATATGATGATCCTTCAAGTGCAAGCGGGGCAGAAGAATTACTCAATCTTTCTAATACCGGTTCAATTGCTGTATTCACAGCGGCTCGTGTTGTTGAATCGAGTTCAAATGATGCTTTGAATAAAATGTTTTATAAGAATCTCATAAATGTCCATAACATTGGTGGAACATCTGATCGTATTGGTTTGGCTTATATGCTGACAAAGCAGGTGCGTACGAATTCCAACGATGAAAGATTTCACCTCTTTGGTGACCCGGCTGTTCGTCTTAATTTACCACAACTGGATGTTATAATAGATTCGTTGAACGGAAAGAGTACCAATGTAAGCACTCAAATTAATGCACTTGGGAATGTGAAAATTAAGGGTACAGTTAGAAACGACGACAACACAGTTAATCCTGTAAGCGGCGAAGCAGTAGTTAGCGTATTTGATTCCGAACGTTCGCAATATTTTTCCGAGATGAATTATACTGTTTCATTACAGGGCGGTTTAATTTATCGCGGACGTGTTTCGGTTGTTAATGGTGAATTTGAAACAGAATTTGTTGTGCCGAAAGATATTTCTTACGAAAATAAAAATGGGAAAATTGTTGTTTATTTCTCTAATGAATACACAGACGGTGTTGGTATGACGAACAATTTCACTGTCGGCGGAACAAATACCTCGGCTGTTAACGACGGCAAAGGTCCCGAAATAGAAATATTTTTTGACAATGAAAATTTCCAAGATTCTTATCTTGTTAACCCGAATTTTACACTTATTGCAAAACTAAAAGATCAATTAGGTCTAAATACAACGGGAACCGGAATCGGTCATAAACTTGAAGGAATTCTAAACGAGGATTTGACAAATACAATAGATTTTTCAAATTATTTTGTGGGTGAATTAAACTCAGGCGGTAAATCCGGCTCTATTCGTTATCCGTTTTTATCAATGGATCCGGGCGATTATAAAATTAAAGTTAAAGCTTGGGATGTGTTTAATAATTATTCTGCCCAGGAAGCATATTTTACAGTTGTAGCTTCAGATGGCGGAATTGCAATACGCGATGTTTATAATTATCCGAACCCGTTTTCGTCAAATACAACATTTACTTTTCAACACAATATTGCGGGTTCTATAAATGTCAAAATAAAAGTTTACACAATAGCCGGACGTTTAATAAAACAAATAGAGCAAAATGATTTGATCAATAAATTCGTCCGCATGGACTGGGATGGAAGAGATGAAGATGGAAATTCAATTGCAAACGGAACATATCTTTATAAAATGATTGTCGAATCTTCTGACGGTCAAAGTAAAGAAAGTGTTCTTGGAAAATTAGCAGTAATCAGGTAATACAAAAATTAAATAGAATCAATTGGAGGAATAGTAATGAAAAAATTATCGATGATCTTATTCTTATTTATCGCGATCATTGGATTTGTCAATAATACATATGCTCAGGGAGAAGCCGCGGTTCCGTTTTTATTAATCGCGCCCGATTCAAGAGCTGGTGGTATGGGCGAATCTGGCGGCGGACTTGCGGACAATTCTTCTGCAATCTTCTGGAATCCAGCAGGCATCGCATTTTTATCAGGTTCGGAAGTTGGATTTACACACAGTAACTGGCTGCCGCAATTTAATCTCGATCTTTTTTATGATTATGCAACATACAGACAATATATTGATGACCTGAGTGGAAGCTTAACCGCAAGTATAACATATATGAACTATGGTGAATTTGTTAGAACTAATGAAAACTCGCCTGAAGCTGTGGGCACTTTCCGTTCTTTCGATGCTGCTTTAACACTTGGTTATGCTACTAAACTTAGCAGCGATTGGGGATTGGGTTTGAACTTTCGTTTAATTCACAGCCGTTTGGCAGATAAACCAACAGCGGCTGAACAAGGATCCGGTGTTGCTACATCAATCAGTTTTGATATCGGCGCGATGTGGCGTCCGGAACATTTGGAACTTCCGTTTCTCGGCGATGTCGGCGGCGACTTAAGTGTTGGTGTGAACATAAGCAACATTGGTCCTAAGATTTATTATATAGATCAAGCTCAGGCAGATCCGATTCCACAAAATTTCCGTTTAGGATTAGCAGCCCGTCTTTACCAGGACGAATACAATTCTATTACCTATACACTTGATTTCACAAAATTGCTTGTCGATAAAGGCGATGCATTCAGAGGCGAAATAGACACTACACAAGCAGCTCCAAAACGTAAAGACTTTTACCAGGCGTTATTTACAGCTTGGGGAGATCAATCCTTTGGTGAAGAAATGAGAGATATTGTTACGTCTATGGGTTTTGAATATTGGTACGGCGTTCCCTCAGAATTTATGTTCGCTTTACGTGCGGGTATGTTTTATGAAGATCCTTCTTTCGGAAATAGAAAATTTGTTACCCTCGGCGCAGGTATTCGTTATGATTTGTACGGCTTCGATTTCAGTTACATAACTACAGATGTTTTTAAAGGAAGTGAAAATCATCCGTTGAATAATACTTTACGTTTCTCACTTATGATCGGCTGGGGTTCAACTCCAAGTAGTCAAATGGGCTTTCCACGCGGAATATAAAAATCTAATATGAAAAAATTATTTGCTTTTGCAATTCTTATTATAGGGTTGGGCAGTGTATCTGCCCAATCTTATGTCAAACGTTTCCCGGTTGACATACAAAATATTAACTCATTTAACAACAGCGACTCGCTTAAAATTCTTGCCGTTATGGTTGAATTCCAGGAAGATCGTTACGATGCAACTGTTGGCAACGGTAAATTCGGTTCAGTATTTACCCAAGAATACGGCGATACAATCATCGATCCGCTTCCACACGATGCGCAGTATTTTGAAGATCATTTACTTTTCGCAAAAAATTATTACAAAAAAGTTTCTAAAGGGAAAGTGAATTTATCTTACAAAGTTTTACCGGAAGTAATAACGGTTTCGAAATACATGCGGGATTATGTGCCGGAATACAATACCGATGATTTTACACCAACGGGATATTTTACAAAAGAAGTTTGGGAAATTGCTGATCAAAAGTTTACTAATGTTAATTTTTCTGAATATGATTTGTTTATAATTTTTCATGCCGGTGTAAGTGCAGGAATTGATCTTGGATATTTTACAATTGACCGTAATTTGCCGTCGGTTTATTTGAGTAATTCAACTCTCAAAAAAATATTTGGTAATGATTTTACAGGAATTCCTGTAAACAACGGCTCTGCATTTGTTACCAATTCAATAATAATGGCCGAAACTGAATCGAGGGAAACGGAAGATATCACAGGCAAAATTTATGTTGATCAATTCAGCATAAACGGATTTCTCGTTAATAATATCGCAAGTTATCTCGGCATCCCGGATTTATTCAACACATCAACTGGACGCAGCGTAATCGGCAGATTCGGTTTGATGGATTCACAAGGATTGAATGCGAACTACGGAATGTTTCCTCCCGAACCTTCTCCTTGGGAAAAAATTTACATGGGTTGGGAAACTCCCGTTGTTCTTTCAAACATGGATCAAAGAGTAAATATTTCCGAGAGATTGACTGCTTCTGCTTCCGATACAACACTTTTAAAAATTCCAATAAACTCTTCAGAATATTTTTTAATAGAAAACCGTTCGCAAGATGCGTTAAAAGATTTTGTAAAAATTACATATAAACGCAGCGGTAATGTTTATACTAAAGTAATTCAACCTGATACATCGGGCTATTATTATATAGTACCTGATTCAATAGAAGGCGGTGTTGTTATTGATGTTGACGAATTTGATGCGGCTGTTCCCGGTAACGGAATTGTAATTTGGCATATCGATGAAAATGTAATCAATCAAAATATTGCTGATAATAAAATAAATGCAGGCGAAGTTAAAGGTGTTAAAATTATTGAAGCGGATGGAATTATTGATATCGGCGAATTTTATGATACGATTTTCGGCACATTCATTGGCGAAGGAAGTTATGAGGATTTATGGTACAAAGGAAATGAGGCAAAACTTTACAAGAACAAATTTTCAAGCGATACTAAACCAAATTCAAATTCAAATTCCGGCGCTAAAAGTTTATTAACTCTCGAAAATTTTTCAGAAGTCGCAAACAAAATGGGTTTTAATATCAGATGGGGAAGTAATGATTTAAAACTTGTTTCCAAAACTTTTTTAGAAATTGGAGAAAGCAAAAGGTTTGTTTCGTCTTTCATTTCGAATAATAGTTCTCAAATAATCATTCTTGGAAATTCAGATTTGTCAATCTATGATCTTAACGGTCAGCTTGTTAAAAGTATTGTTGAATTTTCGGATATAAGACCGGCAACTTTATCTTTTCTTGAGAAAGGATATATAATCGGGGCAAAGGATAATTTTTTTAATATTTATATCAATGATTCCTCTCAAGAAATAATCCATAGTGTTGGATTTCACGGACAAATTACTGCGGTTACCGTTGATTATAAAACAACAATTCCAAATTTAATTATCAATGTTTCGGGGACAGAATCTATTACACATTCAATATCTATTGAACAGATAGTAAACCTTGATGTTGTTGATCAAAATTCATTTGTAATTCATAAAAACCAAAAACCAGTAGTAAACATTGCTGTCGGGCAATCATACGTAAATATATTGAATGAAAATGGTATTGTTGAAATTTATGATGGCGTTAAGGAAATTCAATTACCATCAAAGGCAAAAAAATCTGTTGTTTCAAAAAAAGCCGATGGTATTTTTAATACTGTAATTTTATTCGAAGATAATTCTTTTGCCGTCTATGAAAACGGGAATATTTTTTCACAATTTGATACAAAATCGGAAGAAAGTATTCAATCATTCGCGGTTGCCGATATTCTAAATAACGGCAAGAACTATATTGTTGTTTCTAACGGAAATAATATTCAAGCTTATGATTTTAACGGGGCTATGGCTGAAAATTATCCTTTCACAATTGACTCGGATGAAAAATTTGTTGGAACTACACTTATAGCGGATATTAATAATGATGCAGCCGCCGACATAATTGTAGCAACAGAAGATGGTAATGTTTACGCAATCGATGCGGTAACCACAAAAATATTGGAATCTTTTCCAATATCATTTGGTGAAAAACTTGCTGCTAATCCCGTATTAATTTCAATTCCGCTGCCTAATACAGATCCACTACAAACTTATCAACCAATGCTTTCCTTGTTGTCGGAAAACAACGATTTGTATGTTTGGCAAATTGGGAATGTATTGGGAAAAAATTATTGGTCGTCTGAACTTGGCGATTCGTACAATTCATCTTTTGCCGACATACCGGAACAAGTTGAAACAGAAAGTGAATATTTCCCAACCGCAAAAGCATATAATTGGCCAAACCCGGTTTACGGAAACGAAACTAATATTAGGTATTATGTTACAGAAAATTCAGAAGTGAATATCAAAATCTTTGATCTTGCCGGGGATTTTGTAGCAGAGTTGAACGGACGCGCTGTCGGCGGATTTGATAATGAAATTAAATGGAATGTTAATAATATACAAAGCGGCGTTTATTATGCACGCATAAACGTTAAAAGCGACAGCGGAAAGTCGGCTGAAAAAATTATCAAAATAGCTGTTATTAAATAGAAATTTTAAGAGAGAAAATTTTGAAAAGAATTGTTGTGTTGATACTGTTTTTTATTCTAACCGGGAAAACCGTTGCACAATTCAACGAGTATAATCCGGATTATAATTGGATGACAATACACGGAAAATATGTGCGTGTTCATTACCACCCCGAAGCGGAACGCACTGCCAGGATTGTATGCAAAATTGCCGATGAAGTTTGGGAACCTATAACTTCTCTTTACCAATATGAACCGGAGACAATAGATTTTATTATTAAAGACATCAACGATTATTCAAACGGGGCTACATATTTTTTCGATAACAAAATTGAGATTTGGTCTTCGTCGCTTGATTTTGATTTGCGCGGAACACACAATTGGTTGCGGAATGTTATTACACATGAATTTACACACATGGTTCAAATTCAGGCATCGTTAAAAACAGTTCGTTCAATTCCGGCTCTTTATTTACAGTTTCTAAATTATGAAGACAAACGCAGGCCCGATATTCTTTACGGGTTTCCGAATTTCATAGCATCGTATCCTGTTGCGTTTATAAATAAGCCTTTAGCGTTCTATAATCAGGACGTGGAAGTTAACACAAGAGCAGTTGGAGTGAAACTGTATGAACCACATGAACATATGTTGTTTACCGCTTATAATGAAAATTTGCAATTAAAGCAGG
>CAZRMG010000070.1:6306-8880 GCA_964601095.1 uncultured Melioribacteraceae bacterium
TGCCGAAGGAACGGCGCAATACCAAAGAAAAGAATTTAACTATGAAAGCTGGGATTCCCACCGCGATATGATTTTAAGATCCTACGCGCTCGAAAATAAAATGCTGACTTGGAATCAAATGGGTGTTTTCGGCAAAACAAGTCTTGGCAATGAATCTGTTTATAATTCCGGTTTTGCGCTCACTCGCTATATAGCTCAAAAATATGGTGAAGATAAACTTCGAACAATTTCATACAAACTCGGCAAACTCACAAATTTTACAATTGATGCTGCTTTTGAAGACGCGCTTGGCAAAACTGGGACAGAAATTTATGATGAATGGAGCGCTTACTTAAAAGCAGATTATAAAAAAAGAATTGCCGATGTTGAAGCCAACAAAGTAACTGGGGAAATGATTGCTAAAGATGGATTTGGAAATTTTTACCCTGTATTTTCAAAAGAAGGCGATAAGTTTTTATATGTTTCAAATAAATCATTTGATTACATGAGTCTATCTTCGGTTTATCTATACGATCTAAATACAAAGATTGAAAAAAATATTGCTTTTGGTGTACGATCTACTGTTGGTTTTATACCGGGAACGAATAAAATAATTTATGCAAAACTTAGCGATAATAATCCTAAATGGACGGACATACACGATTTGTATGTTTACAATATTGATACTGAAGATGAAACAAGATTAACATTCGGATTGCGTGCCAACAACCCTTCTGTTTCACACGACGGTAAAAAAATTGTATTCATTTATCAAAACGACGGCACTGTAAATATCGGTACAGTTGACATCGACGGAAAGAATTTTAGGCGTTTAACATTATTTGAGAAAGGTGAACAACTATTTAACCCGAAATTTTCACAGGACGATTCGTTCATTCTTTTTGATTATTCAATTAAAGAAAACCGCGATGTTGCACGGATTAATACCGACGGAGCGGGATTGGAATTTATAATAACATCAGCCGCCGATGAAAGAAATCCTGTCCATGCTAAAGATGGTAAAATATATTTTGCAAGCGACGAAACCGGGATATTCAATTTATATTCTCTCGACCCTGTTTCCAAAAACAAAACTCAAATTACAAACGTAACCGGCGGGGCTTTTATGCCTGATGTTAACGAAAAGGGCGATGTTGTTTACGCCGGTTATACTTCGGAAGGTTACAAAATATTTTTAATAGATAAAACCGAGCAGCTAAAAGTTGATCCGACCAAAAAGTACGAATGGATTAAAAATCCACCGTTGGACACCGATAAACCAAACGGCGATATAAATAATTTTGATATTGCCCGCTTAAAAAATTATGACGACAACATTACGCCGGATTATAAACCTGAAAAATATTCAAGCTTCTTTTCAAACATCAGCATTTATCCGTTTGTCCGTTTCGATAATTACAATACATCAAGTTCAAGCTGGGATAGAATTAAACCGGGCATATATTTTTCTTCAAGCGATGTGTTAAATAGATTTTCAATTTTTGGCAGCGCATCTATAAATAAAATTTGGGAAAGAGATTTGTATTTGCTTTTCGAATACAGAGATAAACTCCCGCTGATAAATAAAATCGGAATAAAACCTGAACTCGGTATTGAATTATTCAGTGTAAGCCGTAATTCAGATATCAATATTGATTTCGGAATCGATTCAACTTTTATTCCGCCAAGAATTGATTATACAGTGCCGGCTGAAGTTTCATACAATTTGTTTGAGTTCGATATTTTTGCAAAACATAGAATCTTTGCAAAAGGCAATTCGCTTGAAGCGAGGTTTATTTTCAGCCAATACACTTCTACGCTCGGTAGTTTTATTGTCCCCGAAAGCGGAAATTTATTATACCCCACAACAAATGATAAATATTTCGTCGGGAGAAATTTGCAATTAAAATTTGAGCACGATGGAATTTTACCCGCAGTTGATTCAGATATCAATCCGCTCGGCAGAACTGTTGAATTGCAGTACAACTATGAATTTAATAGGTTTAATAACGATAACAGCTATCAAATTGTTGACGGAAGTTTGGTGCCGTTATACAACAATTTTAATTTTCATCGGCTGGAATTAAATTGGAAAGAACATCTTTCGATTGGAAAAAATAAAACGTTGACCGCTCAGTTTAGAGCCGGTTCTATTTTAGGGCCTGATGTTCCAGACTTTTTTGATTTTTATCTCGGCGGAATTATTGGCATGAAGAGTTATCCGTTTTACGCGGTAAGCGGTAATGAAATCGGCTGGTTAAATCTTACTTATAGATTTCCGATTTTTACGGATATTGATGCAAAGTTCGGTCATCTTTATATAGATAAAATATATATGTCGGTTTACGGCGATATTGGCAACGCGTGGAACGGAAGTGTACCTTCGATTAAAACATTTAAAAAAGGTGCCGGTGCAGAACTTAGGGTTAAAATGGTTTCCTTCTATATTTTCCCGACGAGCTTGTTCATAAATGCTTCGTACTCTTTTGATAAAATTTCGCGTGTAATCCGCGGTGAAAATGTAACTTACGGTAAGGAGTTCCAAATTTACGGCGGCATTCTTTTCGATTTTAGTTTATAAAATTTGGGGTGGCA
>CAZRMG010000070.1:8890-10163 GCA_964601095.1 uncultured Melioribacteraceae bacterium
TCAAAAAATATTTTTTATTAGCGATTCTTTGTTCGCAAATAATTTTTGCACAGGAAAAGGCAGATACAAAATTAAGCGGATTATTATTTGCCGATTCCAAAACATCATTCGAAAATATATTAACTACACCTTTAGTTAATCCAAATATGGCTATGAATGAAACTAAATCACCCTTTCTTGGTGCCGCTCTTTCTTTGGCTGTTCCGGGATTAGGTGAATTTTATTCGGAAAGCTATATTAAAGCAGCTGCCTTTTTTGCAGTTGAAGTTGCAGCTATAACTATCGGATTAATGTATGATAAAAAAGGCGACGATCAAACAAATGTATTTCAGGATTATGCAAATGAACACTGGAGCGTTCAACGTTATGCCAAATGGACGGTTACTAACGCAAAAAATATAAACCCTAATGTTAATACGGATGATTATATTATTTTCACAAATACGGGAAGCGTTAATTGGAATGAATTAAACAGGCTGGAATCCGATCTCGGTTCATATTATTCGCACCGGCTTGCTTATAGAGGCGAACAACAATATTATGAAATGATAGGGAAGTATCATCAATTTAACCCCGGCTGGGATGATTTCGGTGATGAAAATACTCCGTATGTTTACGGCGATCCTTTAACTGAAAGATTTTTGCTGTATGCTAAAGAGCGCGGCGAAGCAAATGATTTTTATAACATTGCTTCAAAAGCAGTAGTTGTAATTATTGCAAACCATTTTATAAGCGCATTAGATGCGGCATGGAGCGCAAGCCGCTTCAATAAAAATTTGGAATTATCTTCAGAACTTAAGAGATTTGATCTGGGTTTTGATTCGTATTATTACCCGCAGTTAAATTTGCAATATAGTTTTTGACATCAGAGCAGATTTTTTATCTGCACCTTAAAAGAGTATTTATGAATGAACCGATTGTTGTAATTGTAGGAAGACCGAATGTTGGCAAATCAACATTGTTTAACCGTTTGACTAAAAGCGGTAAATCGATTGTTGATGATGTTAGCGGCGTTACGCGCGATAGAGTTTACGGCGATGTTGAATGGAACGGAAAACACTTTCGCATAATCGATACCGGTGGGTATGTGCCCGATTCGGAAGATCTTTTTGAAACCGCAATCCGCGAACAGGTTGAAATTGCTCTTGAAGAATCCGATGCAATTCTTTTTGTTGTTGACGGTAAAATTGGTTTAACGCCGATTGATAAGGAAATTGCTCGAATGCTTCGTAAATCCGCAAAGCCATATTTTTTATTAGTTAATAAGTTGGAC
>CAZRMG010000071.1:0-10161 GCA_964601095.1 uncultured Melioribacteraceae bacterium
CAGATATTGCAGTATTTGTCTTAGTTTCTTCATCAATCCCGGACAATATTATTCCATACTTTTTTGTATGACAAAAAATTCTACCCCAAAACGGTACATTTCAAACATATATTCGAAATAAAACCCAAATAAGTTGAGGATTATGTTTGATAAAGAACAAATGTGCGGATAGGTAAACAACGGCGTTAAAATGTAAATTTATCTAAGCCGCGGTTTAATATAATCAGTTAATTTGATTTTTTCAGTCGGAAGCCAAATTGAAGAAATAAAATATCTTTATAATATCCCATGGTTAGAATTACAATTAAATAAACCACAATTACTTTAAGAAGTATTTTAAGTGAGAAAGGTTTTAGTGAAAGTCTATTAACTCCCTTGAATTTTTCTACTGTGGATTTATGCGAGTTTATGGTTCTTAAGAAACTATTTTCGGTAAAAAGAAGGTTGTTATTGTTTTGTAAAATGAACCCCTTCCTCCCCCAAAATTTATTTCTTTTCTTTTATAACGTACTCTTTATCATCTATGGAATTATTGTGCACAATTAATTCGCCGATTAATCCGATAGCAAAAAATTGAACACCAACAATTATCAATAAAATACCGAGGAAAAATATCGGGCGGTTGTTAATACCGATATTGTAGAAAATCTTTTCATAAGTAAGCCAGAAACTAATACCGACGCCAGTGAGTGCAGCTAACAAACCTACAAATCCAAATAAGTGCATCGGGCGTTTGCTGTAACGGACCGTAAATATTACAGTGATTAAATCAATAAATCCTTTGAAGAAGCGCGAGATGCCGAATTTTGTTTTTCCATATCTGCGCGGGTGATGTTTTACAACAATTTCCGAAACAGCAAAACCTTTCCACCCTGCCAATACAGGAATATAGCGGTGAAGTTCGCCGTGAACATTAACACTTTGTATAACTTGTTTCCTGTATGCTTTTAACCCGCAGTTGAAATCATGAATTTTTACTTTTGAGAACCATCGTGTTACGGCATTAAAAAATCGCGATGAATATTTTTTT
Source organism: uncultured Melioribacteraceae bacterium (assembly GCA_964601095.1). Taxonomy (GTDB): domain Bacteria; phylum Bacteroidota; class Ignavibacteria; order Ignavibacteriales; family Melioribacteraceae; genus JAEWUC01. The sequence goes on from CAZRMG010000071.1 coordinate 1,031, forward strand.
ATGAACGGGTCAAATCTTTTCTTCTTCCAGCCGCTAACGAGATCGTAACCTTCCTCAAGTTTTTCGAGAAGGTTTGGTATTTCTGCCGGGTCGTCCTGTAAATCGGCATCCATTGTAATTACGGCATCGCCTGTGGCGTGTTTAAAACCTACTTGCAGTGCTGCTGATTTTCCGTAATTAGTTCTAAAACTAAAATAGCGGATTTTATTATCGATGCGGTTTAATTCTTTAATAACTTGCAATGATCTGTCGGTACTGCCGTCGTCAACAAAAAGAATTTCGTAATCGCTTGAAATTCCCCGCACGGTTTTTCTTATTTCGTTGTAAAGCGGTTTTAAGGACTCTTCTTCGTTAAAAAGCGGAACTAGAACAGTAACTTTTTTAAAGCTGAAATTTTTTATTTGCACGGGAGCGTTTTCGGACTGTGGTTGTCCCGGTTTATTTTTCTTTCTATAATAAAATTTTCTATACGGTTTTTTTCGCGGCTGGTTGGGTGAACTTCCGGAATTTTGACTGGGGTTCTGCTGGTTATCCAAATTATAAATCCATTTCGATTATTATAAATTTCTAAAATGTTCCAAATCTTACGTTCAAAGTTAAAATAAGGCGCTGCTAAAAGCAATTTGAAGTAATTTATAAAAATCATAAACAAACAAATAAACATTGGAAAAACGATGATGGTGGAATTGTATCTAATGTTTGATTGCATGAATGTATGTCTGCGTGTTCGAGATTATCTGATCTTAGTTTAAAGTCCATTATACAATCATCAACAATGCCCTCATGCTTTTATCTTTAATCGCGGTCAGCAATTATTTATTTTAAGTTTGACACTCCGCCTTACAATTTATAAGTTTCCTACAAAAAGAAAGCTGTTATGGGCGGAATAGTATTTTGGGCAATAATTCGCACAGCAATATTAATTCCGGCTCTGTGGGTTCTTCAGGGAATGATGGAATATAAGTATTGGTGGTGGCTCGGCATACTTTCGGTGTACGGAGTTATACTTCACCCCGCTGTGATTCAATACCGTTTGTTCATGGAAGAGAACAAGGAAATTATTGATAATACGTTATGTTCGTCATGTAAACATTTTGATAAAAGTGCCGTGCTCTGTACAAAGCATGATAAGCATCCGTCCTTAAAAACTCTTCCGTGCGAAGGATTGGATTGGGAAGTGAAAGATTCAAATTATGAAGCAGAAGAAATTCGTCCTTAAAAAGGATAGCTCGCTGGGTAAAAATATTGTTTTTTGTTCTGAATGCGGTGAAGAATTGGAATTATTCGGCATTGAGGAAATAGATATACAAAAAATTAAAGAGAGGCATCAACGATGCCGCGATACCGGGAAGTTCAACGGCGATAAATGTGCGATGCTTTTTATTGCACAATCCAACGAGGATTTATTTATTGACGACGAATCTTCCGATGAAGATCTTTAACGGCTTCTATAAATCTTGATCCCGGCCTAGAATACAAATCTCTATCCACAAAAATTACGTTACCGTTATTAACAGCTTTTAAGTTTTTCCATTCCGGATAAATCTTTTCGATATTATTAATTGCAACGGCGCCGTCGGTTGGAATAATTATATAATCCGGGTCGCGTTTTAGCACTTCCTCACGACTGTAAAGCGGGTAGTTCATCGGTGAATCATTCGCTATGTTTTTTAATCCGCAAATTTGTAAAAACTCGTTGAGGAATGTATTCTTTCCTGCAAGCATCAGTGGTTTCAATTCAACAACATACATTGCTGTTCTAGGAAACTCTGATTTTACAGATTGACGTACTGATGAAATTGTTGAATCCCATTCAGCCGCTTTTTTTTCTGTGGACTTTTCTATGCCGAATATTTTTCCGAAATCGAGCATTGTCTTTTTAATGCCTTTGTAATTACGGGGGTTAGAAACGAATATTTTCAAACCCAATTCTCTAAACTTATCGTAGGTTTCTTTTGTGTTGCCTTCTACTGTAATAAAGATTAAATCAGCCTTTATGGTCAATATTTTTTCAAAATTAAAAGTGAGCATGTCACCGACTTTTTCAACACTTTGCGACTCTGGCGGATAATTACAATATGAAGTGTTGCCCACAAGTTTGTTTTCCAATCCAAGGAAGAAAATCATTTCCGTTAAATTTGGTGCAAGACTAATAATTTTTTGTGGAGTAGAATCGGTCGAAAAAGTATTTCCCAGATCGTCAGTTATGGAATTTAAAGTATCGGGTTGTTTCTTGTTTTCGGAACAACAAGTAACTAAAAGTACGAGAGAAAAAATTACGAGATAGTTTTTCATGTAAGATCTAAAAGTTTTATTCAATAATACAAAATTAGGATTTAATAGCAGACACGGTTTCCAATTAAAATGTTTTTTGTGAGGAATTGAAATTTCCGTATTTTTACAACGCACCCTTAGCTCAGCTGGTAGAGCATATGACTCTTAATCATCAGGTCGGGGGTTCGAATCCCCCAGGGTGCACATTAGGCCCCGAAAACAAAATGTTTTTGGGGCTTTGTTTTTTTTACTTGATACCAATTGAAAATGTTTATGAATGAAGACTCATGAAAAAGTTGAGTTTTCTACATTATGAAAACGATTTTGGAATTAAAGTATGTTGCTAATTAAAGCGAAAATAGTTTAGTGAAAGAGTGCCTTCTTACTTTTAATATTCTTTATCTCTTAGAACACAAAATAAAGTTTTTTAATAAAATGCCGAATATTTTTTGCTAATTCAAAATTCACGGCATTTAATTAGCGGATTGACTTTCTATATTGATTGGGCTTATTTTCATGCCCGCTTTATGCGAGAGAAATATTTGTAAATAATAATGAAGATTAATTTGTGAGAAATTTTGTAATCGCGTTTTACTTTATCAATAAATTTGCAGTGATTGCAAAATTCGTTTTATTACTTTTCTTAACACCCATTTTATTACTCAACGCACAAGAACAATATCTGCACTTCGAACATATTACTACGGAAAACGGACTTTCAAAGTCCAGCATAACAAGCATTCTGCAGGACTCAAAGGGCTTTATGTGGATCGGTACATTTAACGGTCTTAACCGCTACGACGGTTATGAATTCAGCGTTTACCAATACAATCAGGGCGATCCCAAAAGCATAGGACATAACTATATTTCATCGATGCATGAAGACTATGAAGGTAAATTATGGGTAGGCACAAGCGATGGTTTAAATTGCTACAATCGTGCTTCAGATAACTTCACAAGATATAGGTATGATAAAAATAATCATAACAGCATTAGCGATAACCAGATTGAAGTAATTTTTGAGGATAATGATAAACAATTGTGGATAGGCACACGCAACGGCGGTGTTAATAGATTTGATAGAAAGCGAGGAACATTTGTCAGATATTACCAGGAAAACAATAAAAATTCTTTAAGCAGTAATTTTATTCAGACTTTCTTTGATGATTCCGAGGGTAATATATGGATTGGTCATAGAAACGGTGCAATAGATATTCTTAATAAAAAGAAAGGTAGTATCGAGCAACTAAAAATTAACGGTAATAAATTTTCAAATAGTGCGATTAGGGCAATTGCACAAACACAGGATAAATCGGTTTGGATTGGAACGCAGGGAAATGGTCTTTTCAAAATAAAATTGCGTGACGGAAAAATAACTGACATATCTAATTATTTACATGAAAAGAATCAACCAAACAGTATTTCGGGAAATTTTATTTTGTCGTTGATGGCTGACCGAGATAATAAATTATGGATTGGAACCGAAGACGAAGGTCTAAATATTCTGGACGTTGGAAAAGATAAATTCTTCCATTATAAATCCGATCCGTTGGATTACTCCAGTTTGAATAACAACTCGATTTACACAATTTATGAAGATGTAATCGGTAATATTTGGATAGGAACTTATGCCGGCGGTATTAACCTTACAACCAAAGGCGGCATCTCTTTTCAATACTACAAACACTTGCCCGGCAGCATTAACAGCCCGATTCATAATAATATTAATAGTTTCTGGGAAGACATTAAGGGAAATATATGGGTTGCTACCGGAGGCGGAGGGTTGGATCTGTTTGACAGGAAGAATAATAAATTTATTCATGATTATAAAAACCTCGCCGGCGATGTTATACTCTCGTTATATGAAGATAATGATTTTAATTTATGGATTGGAACGTGGGCAAACGGCTTATTTAAATTAAATAGTAAAACGGGAAACGTTGTTCAGTACACAAAAGAAAATAGCGGTTTAGCAAGCAATAATATTTTTCAAATATTGGAAAGCGCTGATGGAGAACTTTGGCTTTGTACTTTTTGGGGCGGACTAACGTGTTTCAATACACAGACACAAACAAGTACGGTTTATAATACCGATAACAGCGGTTTAAGCGATAACGATTTGCGTACTATGACAATGGATTATGAAGGCAATTTATGGATTGGTACAGATATAGGACTTGTATCATTTAATCCGAGGAGAAAAATTTTTAGAACTTACAGACACGCCGAAGATAAAACAAATAGTATTAGTAAAGGTTTTGTGTCTTATGTAATGCAGGCAAAAGATTCTTCTTTGTGGATAGGTACAACAAGCGGGTTAAATAAATTCGATAGAAAGACGGAATCGTTTATTCACTACAATGCCAATAACGGTTTGCCCAATGATGAAATAATGTGCATCATAGAAGATAACAGCGGGTTCCTTTGGGTTAGTACAAACAAAGGTGTTTCCAAATTTGATCCCAAAAAAGAAGTATTTAAAAATTTTGATGTTACCGACGGTTTGCAGGGAAGTGAATTTAATACTAGAAGCGGTATTAAAACAAAAAACGGCGAGATACTTTTCGGCGGTGTAAACGGCTTTAATATTTTTCAACCCGATAATTTAAAAGATAATCAGTTTATTCCTCCCGTAGTTATTAACGATCTTAAAATATTTAATAAACCTGTAAGCATCGGAGGTGAAGACTCGCCCCTCGAAAGAAATATTATTGAATCCGAAGAAATAACTCTTTCGTACAAACAATCTGTTTTTTCCTTCGGCTTTGTAGCGTTGAACTATGTTAATCCCGAAAAAAACAAATACGCATATATGATGGAAGGTTTTGATGACGATTGGAATTATGTTGGCTCCAATAGAACTGCAACATATACTAATCTCGATCCCGGACGCTATGTTTTTAAAGTGAAAGCATCAAACAACGACGGAATTTGGAATGAAAAAGGCGCATCTATAATTGTTACAATTGAACCGCCGTTTTGGAAAACTTGGTGGGCTTATTTATTGGAAGTGATCCTTATTATAGTGATAGTGTATTTTATTGCTGATTATTATATAAGCAGGCAGCGTTTAAGAAATTCACTTAAGATGGAACACATCGAGCTTGAAAAGATGTACGAATTGGATCAAATGAAAACGCAGTTCTTTTCAAATATCTCGCACGAATTCCACTCGCCGATGACGCTTATTTTGAGTCCGCTCGAAAAATTAATATCCTCCGCCGGTGACGAAAAAATCAAAAATAATTTGATGCTTATTCACCGCAATGCCAAAAGACTGCAGAGAATGACGAACCAACTTAAAGATCTTAACAAACTCGATACCGGTGATTTGCGCTTATCTCTTTCTAAGGGAGATCTAATTCATTTCATTAAAGAAATATGTCACTCGTTCCACGATTATGCCAAAGATCATCACATTGATTTTAAGTATGAATCCGATAGAGATGAATATTTGGCGTGGTTTGATACTGATAAACTTGATAAAATTATATATAACCTTCTTTCAAACGCGTTTAAATTTACGCCTGATGGAAAGCAAATTTCTGTTTACACCAATATTATTGAAAATGACGATGCAGATAACGACAAATCGGCAAAGTTCGTACAGATAATTTTTGAAGATAAAGGAATAGGCATACCGCAGGATAAAATTGATATTATATTTAAACGCTTTTATCATCTCGAAGATTATAACGGGCACCATTTTGAAGGAAGCGGTGTGGGACTTGCGTTCGTGCTTGAATTGCTAAAACTATATAAAGGAGAAATAGAAGTTGAAAGCAAGGAAAGCGAAGGCACTGTTTTCAGAATTCGTATTCCTATCGATGAACATTTTCTCGAGGAAAACCAGCTTGTAAGTAAATTTAAAAATCCTTCTATAAATCAAGGATCATCATCAAATGTTGTTCGCACACTTGATACAACGAATAATGAAATCAAAAAGATAAAGAATAAATCGGCGGATGTTTCGGTAATACTTATTGTTGAAGACGACCAGGAAATAAGAAATTACATAAAAAGTTCTTTCGAGCTGAATTACCGCGTTCACGAAGCCCACGACGGCGAGGCGGGTTACGATAGGGCTGTACAAATAATTCCGGATATAATTATTACAGATATAAAAATGCGCGAAGTTGACGGTATAATGTTGTGTAATAAACTTAAGAACGACGAACGCACAAGCCACATTCCAATAATAATGCTTACAAGTTATTCTTCGCAGGAATATCAGATCAAAGGATTGGCTGAAGGAGCAGATGCATATTTAACAAAACCTTTCAACATTGATGTGCTTGAAGCGCACATGATAAACCTTCTCGATTCAAGAAAAAAACTGCAGGATAAATTCAGTAAAGAATTTGTATTGGGCCCCAATAAAATTCCTCTTACAAATATCGACGAAAAATTTCTTAACCAACTCACTGAAATTGTTGTTGAACATATGTCCGACGAAAAATTCAACGCGGATATTTTAAGCGAAAAAATCGGGTTAAGCAGAATGCAGTTGTACAGAAAACTTAGAGGTTTAACAAATCAAACTGTACACGAGTTTATTCGCAACATACGTCTGAAAAGAGCGGTGCAGCTTTTGGAAATGCGAAGAATGACAATTACTGAGGTTGCATACGAAGTCGGCTTTAATGATTTAACTTATTTTGCGCGTTGCTTCAGAAAACAATACGATAAATCCCCCTCGGAATACATTTCGAATAAAAGTTAGTTTAAAGAAAAAATTCTCCCTGCTAAATCTAATCTTCTCCAATCAGCTTTTACATTCTTTTACAAATTTTCCATCATATTTAACGCAATGTTACTATAGTCCTTGTTTTTGTTATTCCATGCCGAGATAATTCGTCTATCATTAAATAAAATTAACAGCGTCTTTCAAATAAAGTTAGGTGAAAAGCAAATTGTAATAGCCGGTAGAAAATATTATCGACTTAAATAATTGTCCAATGTAACCGTTACAAACGATAGGAGCTGCTCATGGAAAAAAAACTTTATTCAAAAAATAACACAGCTTTAATTTTACCAATTATGATAGCGGCATTATTCAGTTTCGAGTTTTTTATAGTGCATGAAATTACTGCTCAGGTAAAATCCGAAGAGACATATTTAACAATTCCAACATATCTCGTTGATCCACCGAATCCAATGCCAAGGTTTTACGAAGGAACCGGTCACCAGGGTGTTCAAAGGCGTATGTATCCTTACCCGATGAATGATAATCTTACAAGGGAAAAAGAGAACCGGGATTATCACATAGTTAATTTCAGCAACGAATTTATTGAGCTCGGTATTATGCCGGGTTTGGGCGGAAGAATTTTTTCTGCACTTGATAAAACAAATAACTATGATTGGTTTTACAGGCAGCATGTAATAAAACCTTCTCTGATAGGAATGATTGGATATTGGATTTCAGGTGCCAATGCATGGGGTTTTCCGCATCACCACGGACCCAACACTGTTGAGGCGATGGATTATAAGACTGTAGATAATCCAGACGGAGGTAAAACAATTTGGATAGCAACAACCGACCGCAGGCACAGGATGAAGATTATTGTAGGTTATACTATTTTTCCAAATTCATCTCTTGTTGAAATGACGATCCGTCCGATGAATATAACACCAATTGTAAACTCATTTTTATTCTGGGCAAACCCATCTGTGCATGTAGATACGAATTACCAGGTAATTTTTCCGCCATCTGTTAAATATGTTACTCAGCATGCAAAACATGAAATGACTACTTGGCCTATTGCCGACGGCAGATATAATAATTATGATTATTCCGGAATTGATATCAGCCGGTGGAAAAACATTGGTGTTCCATCATCATTCTTTTCGTGGAATCCGAAAGAAGATTACTTTGGCGGGTATGATCACGCTAAACAAGCCGGGACAGTTTGGATAGGAGATCATCATACTTGCCCGGGTATGAAATTTTGGGCTTGGGGAAATAACCCCGGCGGCGATAGAGCAAATAAAGGATTGACCGACAACGACGGGCACTACATTGAATTGATGGCAGGCGCGTTTACCGATAATCAACCCGACTATAGCTGGCTTCAACCTTATGAAGGTAAAGACGTAAAAATGATTTGGTTTCCCGTAAGAAATCTCGGCGGATTAAAATATGCAAACCGAAACGGCGCTATGAATTATGAATTAGAAAAAAATAAAATTGTTTTACGAATGAATACTACATCGCCGCATGATAACGCCCAAGTTATTGTGAAAGTAAAAGATCAAAATTTATTTACTGGAACAATCTCGATTAGTCCTGCAAAACCTTACTCGGTTGATATTAATCTTTCTTCGGGAATTTCAGAAGACGATCTTGATATATCATTGACGAGTTCGAAGGGTGAAATTTTACTTTCGTTCAAACCCGCTGATCATAAAAATAACGATCCGAAACCCGAACCGTTAAAATCGCCTAAATCTCCGCAAGAGATGGAATCGGTTGAAGAACTATATTTAACCGGTTTGCGGCTCGATCAATTTTATAATGCAAATCTCGACCCGATGCCGTACTACGAAGAAGCATTAAAAAGGGATGCGGGAGATTATCGCGTAAATACTCAACTTGGTATTAAAGCGCTCAAGGCAAACAATTTTGAAAAAGCCGAAAAAAGATTCAGCACCGCCGTTGATAGAATTACATCTCGTTATACTCGTGCGCGCGACGGCGAAGCGCAGTATTATCTCGGTTATATTCAAAAAATTTGCGGTAAGTTGAATGACGCTTACGATAATTTATATGATGCTACTTGGAGCTCCGCATGGCATTCCGCTTCTTTTTATCAAATTGCGGAAATCGATTGTATGCGGGGTAATTTTGATGTTGCTCT